>NZ_BDME01000002.1:0-300000 GCF_002335445.1 Lebetimonas natsushimae
ACCAGGAAGTTAAGCCCTCCAGCGCTGATGATACTGCACCTTTCGGGTGTGGGAAAGTAGGTCCCCGCTAAGCTTTTATATGTTAACTTTATTATTAATTAAAGGTGTCTGGCGCTATTTGTTTCATTTGTCTTTTTTCTTTTATCTTTTTATTATTTCTTCGTTGCTCTTATGCTGGTTTTTTTCTATTTAATTTTATATTCATAATAAATATGTGTCTTTTTCAGATATTTTCTTCACTCATTTTCTTTTTTAATTAACAATTGTTTTATGTATTAAAATTTACAATTCTTTTTATATTAATCTTTTTAAAGGATTGCATATTAAATTTTATTTTATAACAAGTAAAATATTTAATGAAGAATAGAATGAATTAAAAATAGTAAATTATAAAATCCTTTTTATTTTAAATTATTATTAATTTATATTTTTATTATATAAGTATTTATTAAAAAGGCATAAAATGTAAATTAAAAGTTCTATCTATTATCCATAATATTGAAAGAACAATTGTTATATAGATAATAAATTTAACAATTTTAGTTTTTCTTAAATAGAATAACGGAAGAAATATTAAACTTATTATACATATCTGACCTATTTCCACTCCCAAATTAAAACCAAATACAACTTTTGCAAAGTTTATACTTTGGACATTCATTTCTTTTAACGCATTTGCAAATCCAAATCCGTGTATAAATCCAAATAAAAAAGCAAGTAACCATTCTCTTTTAATCCAAAAGTATAAATTATTTAATGCTACAAAAAGAATGGTGCAGGCAATTAAAACTTCTATTAAATTTTCAGGAGGATTTACAATGTTGAACATACTAAGGCTTAGTGTAATGGAATGTGAAATTGTAAATGCTGTTGCAATTTCTATTATTTCTATTAAACTCTTTTTTAAGTTATAATTTTTCAATAAAACAGAAATAATAAGCATTAGTAAGAAAAATATATGATCTATCCCTTCCAAAATATGAAAAATTCCTTCTTTAAAAAAAGATAAAAACTCATTTTGTTGTTTTTTTAAAATATAAGAAGTTTTGTTGGGATTGAATACTATAAGTTTTGTTGAATTTTTTTCTATAATTTTCATTATTCCCTGCTGTGTTTTGTCTATATCAAAAAACATATTAAAAAATATTTTATTGATATTTTTACATTTTAATTTAAAATAATTATCTATTATAACTTCATTTTTTATTTTTGTAGAAACTGGCATAATTTTACAATTATTTATTTTTATATGTTTTAAAATATAAGATTGAATTTCTTTTTTAGAAATATTATCTTTATGTAAAGCTTTTTGAATATTAAAAATAGCAAATCTCATATATAAAGTAGGTATAGTTTTATTTAGATCTAGTGTCATTTTTGTAATATTAAGAGGATGGGCATTTAAAAAAATAAAAAATAATAATAGAATAATTTTTTTCATTATCTTTTTTTACATAATTTTAACATATTGAGGAATAGAAATTGCTTTTTTGATAAAAAAAGGTTTACTTTGTTTAACAATAAAAACATATTAATCACGGGTGGGACTGGAAGTTTTGGTAAAAAATATACCGAAATTATTTTAAAAAACTATTCTCCTAATAAAATAATCATCTATAGTAGAGATGAGCTAAAACAGTATGAAATGGCACAAGTTTTTAACGATAAATGTATGAGATATTTTATAGGTGATGTCAGGGATAAAAGCAGGCTTAAAAAAGCAATGGAAGGTGTGGATTATGTAATACACTCTGCAGCACTTAAACATGTACCGGTGGCTGAATATAATCCGATGGAATGTATAAAAACAAATATAAATGGTGCACAGAATGTAATAGAGTGTGCAATAGAAAATGAAGTGGAAAAAGTAATAGCTCTCTCAACTGATAAAGCGGCGGCTCCAATAAATTTATATGGTGCTACAAAGCTTGCAAGCGATAAACTTTTTATAGCTGCTAATAACTTGGTCGGGAAAAGAAAAACAAGGTTTTCAGTTGTAAGATACGGTAATGTAATAGGCTCACGCGGCAGTGTGGTGCCTTTTTTTGTAAAGTTGATAAAAGAAGGTAGAAAAAAACTTCCTATTACCCATAAAGATATGACAAGATTTTTAATTACCCTTGAACAGGGGGTGAATTTTGTTTTGAAAAATTTTGAAAGAATGCAGGGTGGAGAAATATTTGTACCAAAAATTCCCTCAATGAAGATGGTTGATCTTGCCAAATCTTTGTGTCCTGAATGTGAATTGGAGGAGATTGGAATCAGACCCGGTGAAAAACTTCATGAGGTAATGATTACAAAAGATGACAGATGCATTGAATTTGAGGATTATTTTGTAATAAAGCCAACAATTCAGTTTAATACTCCTGTTGATTACACTGTTAATAAATTGGGAGAAAAAGGAATAGAAAAAGAGATTGGATTTGAATACGCTTCTAATATTAATGACTGGTGGTTAAAAAAAGACGAGTTTTTAGAACTTTCAAAGGAATTTATAAAATGATACCTTATTCAAGACAGTTTATAGATGAAGATGATAAAAAGGCTGTTTTGGAAGTTTTAAATAGTGATTTTTTAACAACCGGTCCAAAAGTTAAAGAATTCGAAAATGCTATATGCGATTATACAGATGCTAAATATGCGATAGCAGTAAGTAACGGGACAGCTGCACTTCATATATCAAGTCTTATTTTACTTAATAAAGGAGATTTGGTTTTAACCACTCCTAATTCTTTTGTCGCTACAAGCAATTCTATTTTATATGCGGGGGCAAATCCTTTATTTGTTGATATTAAAGAAGATGGAAATATAGATTTAGATAAATGTATAGATATCATTAATCAGTTTGGAAGCAAGATAAAAGCGATTTTCTTAGTCCATTTTTCAGGAAATCCCGTTGATATGGAAAAATTGGCTTTTATCAGAAGAAAATATCCTGAAATTAAAATTTTAGAAGACGCCTCTCATGCAATCGGAGCGAAATATAAATGGAAAATCGATAATGAAAAGGGGAAAATTAGTAAAATTGGAGATTGTAAATTTAGTGATATTACCACTTTTTCATTTCATCCAGTAAAAAATATAACAACTGGAGAAGGCGGGGCTGTTCTTACAAATAATGAAGAGATTTATAAAAAGGCTCTTATTCTTAGAAATCACGGAATAATAAGAAGTGATTTTGAAAATGAAGATTTGGCGTATGATAAAAAAGGAAATTTAAATCCATGGTACTATGAAATGCAAGAACTAGGATTTAATTACCGAATTTCAGATATTCAGTGTGCACTTGGTATCAGTCAGCTTAAAAAACTGGATAAATTTATAGAAAAAAAGCATTTTTTAGCGAAAAGATATGATGAAGCTTTTGAAAATACAATAATAAAACCGCTTTATAAATTTAATGAATTTTCAGCTTATCATTTATATGTGGTAAGAGTTGATTTTAGTAGACTTAATATTACAAAAGCTGAATTTTTTTATAAATTAAGAGAAGATGGAATTTATCTACAGCTTCATTACATACCAATAAACAAACAGCCTTATTATAAAAAGCTGGGATATGGTAGTGAGAATCTGCCTCAAATGTATAAATATTATGAAGAGGCTTTTTCAATTCCTCTTTATTATTCTTTAAGTGAAAAAGAGCAAAATTATGTAATTAAAAAACTTTTTGAGGTTTTAAAGTGAAAATAGCAATTATGCAACCAACATATAATCCTTGGCTAGGGTATTTTGATTTGATGGATAAAGTAGATATATTTGTTTATTTAGATGATGTGAAATTAGTAAAAGGTAGCTGGCATGTAAGAAATAGAATTAAGGCTTCAAATAGTGAAATGTTTCTTACTATACCTATCAATATAAAAACAAGTAGCAAAAAGACTTTAATAAATAATGCTGAAATAAAAGAGACTAATTGGAGAAAAAAGCATATAAAATCTATTGAACAAAATTATAGAAAATCTAAATTTTATGATATTGTGTTTCCTTTTGTAAAGAAATTAATTTTAAATGATTTTAATGTTTTAGGAAATTTTAATATTAATTTTATTGAAAATATAAAAGAAATTATAGGAATAACAACTAAAACTATAAAAAGTTCTGAACTAAATGTTTTAGGACAAAAAGATGAAAGGTTAGTAAAAATATGTAAAAAGTTAAATGCAAATATTTATCTTTCACCACAAGGTTCTGCAGAGTATATTGAAGCTAAGACTCCCGGAGGTGAATTTATAAAAAATGGAATAAAACTTTTTTATCACAATTATGAGCATCCTATTTATAATCAATTATATGGTGAATTTTTACCATATATGGGAATAATTGATTTGCTTTTTAATGAAGGATTTGAAAATGCTCTTGAAATAATAAGAAGTGGTAGGAAAAAAGATTTTGATTATAAAGAATTTAGAAAAATTAAAGGTATAGAATGAATTTATGCATAATACCGGCAAGGGGAGGGAGTAAAAGGATTCCTAAGAAAAATATAAAGATTTTTTGTGGAGAGCCTTTAATCAGTTATTCTATAAAGAAAGCCAAAGATAGTAATTTATTTGAAAAAATTGTTGTTTCTACCGATAATAAAGAAATTGCTGAAATTTCTAAAATATATGGAGCTGAAATTTTATGGCGTCCAAAAGAACTTGCAGATGATTATGCAGGGAGCGATGAAGTTTTTGAACATGCAATAAATGAACTTAACAAAAACGGAAAATATAAATATGCCTGTATGATATATCCAACAGCCCCAATGCTCGAAATAAAATATTTAAAAGAAGCTTATGAAAAATTAAAAAACAGTGATGCCTGTTATGCATTTAGTGCTACAACTTTTGATTATCCAATATGGAGGAGTTTTAGAATTACAAATAATAGATGTGAAATGTTTTGGCCTGAAAATTATTCTAAAAGAAGTCAGGATTTAGAAGAAGCATATCATGATGCAGGACAGTTTTATTGGAAAAAATTAAGATGTAAAAGTAATGAAATATTTTTTGGAAAAGATTCTATTCCCATAATAATACCAAGATATTTAGTCCAGGATATTGATACTATAGAGGATTTTATAAGGGCTGAGCTTATGTATAAGGTTTACTGTGACAATTTTAAGAGTTGATTTTTCAAGTGAGATAGGGCTTGGTCATTTAAAAAGGATAGAAGTATTTGTCCAAAGATATAATATAGAAAATCCTTTGATTGTTTGTAAAAAGTGTGATGAAAATCTAACAAAATTATCAACTCTGAAAGTATCTTCGGAAGAAGAGTTTTTTAAACAGGTAAAAAAAATTAATCCCGAATGGGTTATTATTGATAACTATAATTTTACTTATGAAAATGAAAAAGAATTTAAAAAATTATTTCCCCAAATAAAACTTTCTGTGTTTGATGATTTTTATGCAAAACATTTTTGTGACGAAGTTTTAAATCATAATTTAGGAGTAAAAATAGAAAAATATGAAAAACCAGAAATTGTAAAAATTATAAAACCATTAATCAGAAAAGAATTTTTTGTTGCTAAAAAAAAGAGATTAAAAAAAGAGGGTATTTTTATTTCACTAGGGGGAAGTGATGCTAAAGAATTAACGTTAAAAATTTTAAAAATTTTAAAAATTAAAAAACTTACTGTAAATTTGTATATCACTTCTGCAAATAAAAATATAGAAAAAATAAAAAAATTTTGTAAAGTAAACAAATGGGTCAAACTTCATATAAATGAGGACGTTGCAATGGGCATGTCGAAAAGTAAATTTGGAATAATTACGCCAAGTGGAATTAGTTATGAGGCGCTTTTTATGAATTTACCTTTTGTTGCAATTGAAGTTGCCGATAATCAAAAAGAACTTGTAAAATATTTAAAAAGAAAACATATTAAAATTTTAAAACCGAATGAAATAAGAAAAATTTTATATTTAATTAAAGGAAAAATATGAAAATAGGAAAAATTGATACCCAAAAAAAAGTTTTTATAATAGCAGAACTTTCAGCAAATCATGATCATTCCTTACAAACAGCAAAAGATACAGTTTATGCAGCAAAAGAATCAGGGGCTGATGCCATTAAACTTCAGACATATACACCTGATTGGATGACAATAAACTCTAAAAAAAACGATTTTTTAATTAAAGGTGGGACTTTATGGGATGGTAAAAATTTATATGAATTATATAAAGAGGCAATGACTCCTCTCGAATGGCATGAAGAACTTTTTAATTATGCAAGAAGTTTGAATTTGGAAATATTCAGCTCTCCTTTTAGTAAAGAGGCGGTTGATTTTTTGGAACAGTTTAATCCATCTGCTTATAAAATAGCATCATTTGAAATAACTGATTATGAATTAGTGGAATATGCTGCGAGTAAAGGTAAGCCTATAATTGTTTCAACCGGAATCGCTGAATTTGAAGATATTCAAAATGCAGTTGATATGGCTCAAAAATATAATATTGATATAGCTTTGCTTAAATGTACTTCTGCATATCCTGCACCAAGAAGCGAAGTAAATTTAAAAACTATTCCTGCTTTAAAAGAAATTTTTGATGTTATTGTCGGATTTTCAGACCATACCCTTGGTATTTCAGCACCGGTTGCTGCGGTTACGCTTGGGGCCAGGATAGTTGAGAAGCATTTTATTTTGGATAAATCTATTGATTCGCCTGATAAAGAATTTAGTCTGACTCCAAAAGAATTTAGAGAAATGGTAAAAGCCATAAGGGAAGTTGAAGAGATGATAGGAGTTGTCGATTTTAAGCCTAAAAAAGGAAAAGAATTTGCAAGAAGTTTATATGTTGTAAAGGATATAAAAAAAGGTGAAAGGTTTACAAAAGATAATATTCGTGCAATTAGGCCAGGATACGGGCTTCATCCAAAATATCTGCCTCAAATTCTTGGAAAAAAAGCCTGCAAAGATTTGGAAAGAGGGGAAAGACTTACTTGGGAAATGATAGGAGATTAATATTTATTGATAGTTTCAATTATAAAATCGACTTCTTCTTTTTCTAAATGTTCTCCTATTGGAATTGAAACTAAATATTTATTTTCTTTGCATGCTTTATAATTTGTACAGTCAAAATTTAAATATTTGTAGGCTTTTAGTTTAGGTAATGCTATAGGATAATGAATACCAGTTTGAATATTGTTCTTTTTCATATAATTAATAAATTCTTTTCGATTTTCAACTTGTATTACAAAAAGATGCCAAGCGTGTTTTATATTATTTATTACTTTGGGAAGTTTTATTTTAGGATTTTTGATTTCATTTAAATATCTTTTGGCAATTTGATTTCTTTTTTCAATCCAGTTATCTAAATATTTTAGTTTTACATTTAAAACTGCAGCCTGAATTCCATCAAGACGAGAATTTCTACCCTCAAATTCATGTAAATATTTTTCACTTCTTCCATGGTTTGAATACATTCTTATTTTTTTTGCTAAATCTTCATTATTTGTAACAATACAGCCGCCATCTCCATAGGCTCCAAGATTTTTTCCAGGATAAAAACTAAATGTAGCTACATCGCTAAAATTTCCAACTTTAATGCCGTCTAATTCAGCTCCGTGAGCTTGGGCACAGTCTTCAATGACTTTTAAATTATGTTTTTTAGCAATTTCTTGAATTTTTTTCATATTTGCAGGATGTCCGTATAAATGAACAGCAATTATTGCTGAGGTGTTTTTGGTAATATTTTCTTCAACTGATTTAGTATTAATTTGATAATATTTATTGCAATCTACAAATTTAACTCTTAAGTTATTTCTGGTAACAGACTCGGCCGTTGCTATAAAAGTATTAGCTGGGATCAAAACCTCCGAATTTTTTGGTAAATTAAGAGCCCATAAAGCAATTTCAAGTGCATCTGTTCCGTTTCCTACACCGAGTGCATGCTTAATTCCAATATATTTAGCAAAATTTTGTTCAAATTCTTGCGTATATTTTCCACCTACAAACGCGGAATCTTCAATTACTTTAAAAATGGCATTATCAATTTCATTTTTTATTGTATTATATTGTTTTTTTAGATCCAAAAATTTAATCATTTTACACCTTGCTTATAATTTCTAATGCTTCAATAACAGGTAAAATAGATTTTTTATCTGTTATTGGAGTTTTATTATTTTTTACACAATCTATAAAATGGCTTATTGCATTTGATAAACTCATTTTATTTGGTAAATTTGGTATTTCTATATCGCCATAATTATATTTTACTAAATATTTCATTGCTTCGTATTTACTTGTTTCAAGCATTACTCCAGCATTAAAGAGTTTTATTTTTTTCTCTGCTGTATCATCGTATAAAGCCGTTTTTTTTGTCCCCCCAATTATCATTTCTCTAACTTTAACAGGACTTAGCCAAGAAACATTTATTCCTATTAAAATATCGTTTTTTAATTCTAAATTTATGTTTGCAATTGCTTCATTTGGAAAATTTTTATATTTTTTCTTAAATACATTAACTTTTTTTATATCTAATCCTACTAAATAATCAATTATGCTTAAATCATGTACTGCCAAATCCCAAATAACATCAGTTGCATATTGAAAGAGTCCAAGATTTATTCTTCTTGAATTTATATAAAAAATGTCTCCAAAAGAAGCTAGATTGTTTTTTAAAAATTTTACAGGCTCAGAATAAATGAAAACATGATCTACCATATATTTTAGATTTTTCTTTTCAGCAATTTCAATTAATTCGTAAGCTTCTTTTAGATTTAATGTAAAAGGTTTTTCTACAAAAATATGGGTATTAAATTCAAGTGCTTTTTTTGCTATTATATAATGAGTTGATGGAGGGGTTGCTATAAAAACAATATTAGAATTTTTTAAAATTTCTTCTAAAGAAGAATATTCTTTGAATTTATAAAGTTTTTTAGCTTCATTTATTTGATTTTTGTCCAAATCAAAAATTGTTTCTATTTTAATATCTAATTCTTTTAAAGTCCTCGCAATGTTTCTTCCCCAATAACCGTAACCTATGAGAGATATTTTCATGTTTTCTCCTAAAATAACAACTACTTATTTCAGAATCTTTAAAAGATTCTTTATAAATTCCTTATTTTTTTTGCAGGATTTCCTGCATATATGCCACTTTCTGTTATATCTTTTGTAACTACACTTCCTGCGCCTATTACTACATTTGAACAGATTTTAACAGGTAAAATTGTTGCATTACTTCCAATTGATACATTATCTTCAATAATGGTTTTTTTCCATAATTTAGGATCTCCTGCAGGTTTTCCTTCTTTAAATAAATCGTTTACAAACATTACTCCATGACCAACAAAACAATTTTTTCCAATAGTCACTAATTCGCAGATAAAGCTGTGAGATTGAATTCTCGTATTTTTACCTATTTTTACACCTTTTTGAATTTCACAAAAAGGGCCAACAAACACATTATCTTCTAAAATACATTCATAAAGATTTGAAGGCTCTATTATTGTAACATTTTCTCCGATAATAATGTCTCTTATTTGAGAATTATATACATTTATTTTCATAAAATTCCTTTATTTGATTCGCAATTTTTTCTAAACTGCATTTTTCTTTACAAAAATATTTTTTATTATTAAATTTTTTATTGATATTTTTTTTAATATATTTATAAGCCTCATTTATATCATTTGTCCAAAACATTAAATTATTATCTATTAAATATTTATCATGAATAAGCCAAATGGATCTCATTGAAATAGTAGGAATTCCATAATAAACCGCTTCAAGTGTCATAGTCCCACCGCCACCAATAAAAAAATCTATAAAAGGATAAAATTCTTCAGGTTTTAATTTTTCTTCAATCGTATAAGCAAAAGGAAATTCTTTTTTTAAATAATCACTTTCGTATCGTGGAATAATTACAATATTAAAATTTTCATTCTGTAGTTGTTTAATTAAATTATAAATAAAATCTTTTTTTTCTTTTACATAATGGGCTTTATATTCTTCTTCTCTTATTAATATTGTAGGTTTATTTTTAGGAATATTGAATTTATCTCTAAAATCATTTTTTTCTTCTTTTTTTATCTCTTTCATCCATAAACATATATCAATAAAATTATAACTTATTGCATTTTTGGCACAAATAAATAACTCTTTTGGTAATACAAAAGGATAATATACTATATCGCTAAATGGAATTGTAAGTCTCGAAACAGGTGTTAAATCATTATGTATTGTTTTATAATTCGGTTGTAGGGAAATTGGAGTATCATTAAAATTTATAATTTTTATACCTAAGCCATAAGCCAATTGAGTACTGTCAACTACACTTCCACTAATTAGTAATTTAGGATAACCTATTTTTTCAAATAAATCTAAAAATGCTTTTTGTCTTTTTGTTCTTGCTAAAAATTTTTCTTTTTTACTACTTCCACCATAATTTCCTGTTAAATAGTATTCTAAATTATAATTATCTAAAATTTCTTTTACTTCTATATAATTTGCAGAATATCTTGCAGTAATTAATACATCATTTAAATATGGGATTAATCTTGCAAAAAAATGAGCATATTTTGGAGTTGCAATATCAATCCAAATCATTTACCAATCTTTGCTTTTTCCAATTTTAAATTATCAATAAAAATTTCTTTATTGGTTGCAATGCTTTCATACATTGCATTCATAACTTTAATGGATTTTATTCCCTCTTCCATTTCACATATACCTTTTTTATTATCTTCAATTGATTCAATAACATCTTTATAAAATTCCATGTGTCCAAATCCATAAACATTTTCAGGATTTTGAGAATATTTTTTTATATCTATTTGTTCATCTAGTTCCCATTTTACAATTTTATTAGCCGCAAATCCACCGATTTCCACCATTCCTTTATTTCCAAGCAATGAAATACTGCCTTCAATATCTTTTGGTCTTGTAGCGGTTGTAGCTTCAAATGTACCAACAGCTCCATTTTTAAATTTTAATGTAGCGACCGCAGTATCTTCTGTTTCAATTTTTGCAAAAGCATTAATACTTTTAGCATACACACTTTCTATATCTCCCACAAGATAAATTAATAAATCCAAATGATGTATCGCTTGATTTGAAATTACACCTCCATCATATTCCCAAGTTCCTCTCCAGTTGTCCATATTGTAATATTCTTGTGTTCTTGACCATCTAACTCTTGTCGTGGCTAAAAAAATTTTACCTAATTTATTTTTACTTTCTTTGATTTTTTTTATGGGTAAGTTAAAACGGTTTTGTTTTACAGTAAAAAGTTTTGTACCCACTTTTTTAGCTAGTTTTACTAAATTTTCAGCTTCAAAATATCTTAAGGTCATTGGTTTTTCTATTATTAAGTGTTTTTTATGTTCTATTACATCAAGAGCATGTTTATAATGCATTCCACTTGGAGTTAAAATTGAAACAATATCTATTTTTTCTTTTTTGAGCATTTCATTATAATCTTTATAATAAGGAACTCCTATTTTTTTTGCTTTGTTTAAGTCAATATCACAAACTGCAACTAAATTCAAATTATTTTTTTTAATAGCTTCTATATGTTTTTTACTAATACGACCACAGCCTATTAATGCAATATTCATTAGTTAATGCCTTATTTATTTAAATATTAAAATTATATAAAAAATTTTTTAATAGTATTGATTATATATGATATTTCTTTTTCTTTTAATCCATAAAATAAGGGTAATCTAATAATTTTTTCACTTTCTTTTGTAGTATATATATCTTTTCCTCCAAATTTACCGTATTTTTTACCTGCAGGAGAAGAATGTAGAGGTATGTAATGAAAAGTAGCAAAAATCCCTCTTTCTTTAAAAAATTTTAAAAGTTTTGTTCTGATTTTTAAATCTTTAGTCTTAATATAAAACATATGGGCATTATGATTACATTCTTTTGGGACAATAGGTAACTGAATATAACCTTTTTTTTCCAATTCTTTTAATCCGTCATAATATTTTTGCCAAATTTTTAATCTATAATTATTTATTTCATTAGCTTTTTCAAGCTGGGCATATAAATATGCAGCACTAATTTCATTCATTAAATAACTACTTCCAATATCGATCCAGGTATATTTATCAACTTCACCTCTAAAAAATGCATTTCTATTTGTTCCTTTTTCTCTAATAATTTCAGCTCTTTTTATAAATTTTTCGTCATTGATAATTAAAAGTCCACCTTCTCCTCCACTTGTATAATTTTTTGTTTCATGAAAACTATAACACCCTAAGTGCCCAATTGTTCCCAGAGGTTTATTTTTATAATTACTCATCATTCCCTGAGCTGCATCTTCTATTACAAACAAATTATATTTATCAGCAATTTTCATTATAATATCCATTTCACAACCAACTCCAGCATAATGAACAGGTACTATAGCTTTCGTTTTTTCTGTAATTGATGCCTCTATTTTAGTTTCATCTATATTCATAGTATCAGGTCTAATATCAACAAAGACTATTTTTGCGCCTCTTAATACAAAAGCATTGGCAGTAGAAACAAAAGTATATGATGGTATAATAACTTCATCGCCGGGTTTTATATCTATGAGAATTGCGGCCATTTCAAGTGCATGAGTGCATGATGGAGTTAATAAAGCTTTTTTACATTTAAGCTTTTCCTCAAACCATTTTTGACACTTTTTAGAAAATTTCCCATCTCCAGAAATTTTATTACTTTTTATAGCTTCTAAAATATATTTATCTTCGTTTCCTGTATAGCAAGGTTTATTAAATGGTATTTGATAGCTCATTTATTTTACTTTTAATTTTATTAAGTCATAAATTATATTAATTTTTTCTTTCATTTCTTCTTTTGTTTTATATTTTAAAAACACTATTCCAGCTTTATATGTTAAATAATCGTTAATAATATCCCCTTTTTTACCCCATATGAATTTTTTTATTATATTTTTTTTTATGGTTTTATCAAATATAATATCTGCTAATATTCCATTTTTATTAGTCATTAAACAATGGCGAGTAATTAAATTATTATTTTTATTTACTGGATTATTAATTTTTTTGCCTATAAAACTTTTTAAAATTAATTCAGCGTAATTTATATCTGTTGCATATTCAACTAATTCAAGATATAAATCGCCAGGAATTCTCCTACAAACTTCTATTATATAGATTTCGTCATTTTTTAAAATAAACTGAGTATGAATAATTCCATCTTTTAAGTTTAATAATTTTGCAATTTTTTCAATATTGGTAATTAATTGTCTTGTTATTTTGCGGTTTATTGTTAAAGAAGTAGAAGCCCCTGCTACTAAATATTTATTTTTATAATAATATTCATCATCACAAAAATAAAAAATTATTTTTTTGTTTTTTATAATAGCTGTAAAACCATGATTTGTACCTTCAATAAATTCTTCAATAATAATTCTTTTTGCTTTTGATTTGTTAAAAGCTTCTTCTAAAGATTTTTTAATTTCTTTTATATTAAATTTATCAATTTTTGTAACACCTTTTCCACCACTTAGATCTACAGGTTTTATTATTATAGGGAATTTGAAATTTTTTATTTCATTTATTGCTGAATTAAAATTAGAAAAACCTTTTGCTTTTGGAATAGGTATATTGTTTTCATTTGCAAATTTTTTAAAAAGATCTTTATTATGAATAATTTGAGAAACTTTATAATTATCAAAATTGCCTATATTTAATTTATCTGAAATATATGAAGCCGATAAAGCTGCAAAATCATTACTTCCAGGACATATCTCATCTATTTTTAAATTTTTAACTAAATTTAACATAGCTTCTTTATTGGAGTAATCTTCTTTTATATATTTATCAGAAAATTTATGTCCGATATCGGTTTCTTTGTTACCGGTTGTAATAACAAAATAACCTAATTCTTTTGCTACTTGAATTATAGGAATTTCAGCATGACTTCCACCCAAAATTAACATTTTTTTCATATGATAACTTTTTCAATTAATCTATTTTTATTTATTCCCAATTTATTAAATTTTTTTATAATTAAAGGCGTATTTTGAGAAGCTGAAATAATTATTGGATAATTGTCGTCTACTAACTTATTTGAACTATAAACGGGATATCCGAAAAAATTTTTACCAATTTTTGATGAAGTGTCATCAACAATATATGCTATTTCTGTTTTTTTTATCAAATATGAATTTGTTAATAATTGTTTTGTTTGTACTCCTGCTCCCCATATAATTACTTTTTTATATAAATTAGGGTTGAATAAAAACTCATCATAACCATAGTTTTTTAATTTTTTAATTAATTCATTATATTTATTATCATCAATTTTTAATCGTTGTCTTAAAAGATCATCTAAAAATACTATATTAGCTCCATGTTGTTTTAATAGAGTATATAAAATAATTATAGCTACAATCGAATCAATATCAACAATTTCTTTTTTAAAATTAAAACTAATTTGAAAGTTATTTTTTATTAAATTATATTTATTTATTAAGTTTACAAAATTTTTTATATTATTTAAATCTTTGTTTTCATCTAGGATGATATATTTTATAGTTATATTTCCATCGTTATCGCATTTACTATATTTTTGTAAATTATTAAAAATTTTATAAAAAGATTTACTATTTCTAATATAAAAAAATGTTTTTTCTATTCCAGCATCAATGCTTGTAGTAATTCGTATTTTATTTTCTTTTAGAAAATTACAAATTTCTGGTACATATTTAGTTGCATTTGTGATAATTATTGGTTTAATTTTAGGAAATTTTTTTATAATAAAATTTAAAATTTCTAAAAAATTTTTATCTAATGTAGGCTCTCCACCGCCCCAAACTATTGATTTTATCTTTTTTAAAGAATTATTTTCATATAGTCCTTGTATTAATTGTTTAACATTATATTTTGGTTTTTCTCCACCGTAATAAATTTCACTGCAATATATACATTTCATATTACAAATTGAATGATATTCTAATGATAAATGTTCAACATTTAATTTATCAATATATCCCCACTCTTTAAATTCTAAAAATGGGCAATTTTTACATTCTTCAGCTTCATCTCGATTTATTTTATAATATAAATTTTGTTTAGCTTTTAAAATATTCTCAGGAGTAATATTTTCTTTGTTTGCATTTAATAAGACAATATCCCCTTTCATTTTTCCATTATCAAAAAATCTTTTACAGCATGTTCTTATTTCATTGTAAGATAAAAATAATGAATTATGCAGGTCATAACAACTCCAACTTTTTTTAGAAATATCTTTTAGAAATTTATTTATTTTTGTTATTTGCTTATCAATGTTATTTAAAAAATAATTTACAATCATAAAATATTTTGTATTTTTGTGTATTGTTTGTATTTTCTTTTTCAAATTTATAGATAATAAAGATTCAACTTGCAGTATTTTTTCATATAAATATTTATAAAGTTTTATTTGTTCTGTTTCTTTAACACAATTTCTGTATATATTTAAAATTTCTACTGCTATTATATTAATTATGCCTATAATATAATGTTTTTTTATATTTTGTGAAAAAATTTTTTCTTTTTTTAGAAATTCATATATTTTTATAAATGATTTAAAATAGTCATCAATATGTTTTTTTGAAATTGTATTAATAATAGAGTTGCTTCTATTGAACTTTTTGTATATTTTTTTATCTAAAATATGTATTTTTTGCGCTTTTACATATGCTTGAAATATAAAATAAATATCTTCATGATATCCATTTTCAAATTTAATGTTATTGTACTTTAATAAATAGGTTGGAAATAATGTATAAATAACTGATCCATCCATACCCAATGAGATAAAATCTTTAATTAATTCAATTTTTTCTTTTTTTAAACTATTAAAATCATATCGTCCTTCAAATTTTTGAATATTTTTATTAATAAATTTCCAATTATAAGCAATAATATCGTTATTTTTTAGATTATTTTCTTTTATAAAATTATGTAATTCAGAAATAGCAAAATTTTCTAATTCATCGTCACTGTCTAAAAATAATATCCAATCTCCTTCAGATTTTTCTATTCCAATATTTCTTGCAATACCAGGACCTGAATTTATGTTGGTTTTATAAATTTTTATTCTATAATCTTTTATATTTTTTACTATATTTAAAGTATTATCGATTGAACAATCATCAACTATTATTATTTCTAAGTTATTATATGTTTGATTTAAAACACTAATTATACTTCTAGCAATAGTTTTTTCAGAATTATATGTTGGAATAATTATAGAAAATTTCATTGTATATTTTCCCATTTTTTATTTTTACTTGATTTATTCATAGCAGTTAATAATTTAAGCCCTTCAATAGCTTCCTCTATTCCAAAAACATATTCGTTCAATTGATTATGTAATATTGAATCATAAATATCGCAATAATAATTTGCAAAAGCTTCTATAAATCCAATAGGATGACCTGCTTTGAATCTGTTGTATCTCTTTTTTTTAGAAATTATTGCATTTGGACTTTCTCTATCAATAATAAATTTATTTCCTGTATTATCGCAAAAATATAAATTTTCAGGTTTCATTTGATACCATGTTGCAGAACCTTTTTCTCCATATACCCTTACTTTTAGACCATTTCTATGACCAATAGCTGATTTACTAAACCAAATATTTGAAACGACATTACCAGTATAATTAATTATAGCTATAGTATTATCTATAACATTAAAATTGCCGAAGTTATTATTAATTGCAATAATTTCTAAAGGTTTTTCTTCTATTAAAAAATATATAATATTGTGTATATGACTTGCTAAATCTAAATATATTGTAGGTAAAATATAATCTTTAAGGCGCCAATCTTGAGGGTTTTTATTTAATTTAATAAAACTTTCTTGAGGCATTTCGATATGTATTTGATTAATTTTGCCTAATTTATTATTTTTTATCATATGTTTTAATTCTCGTAACATTGGATAACCAGTATAATTATATATTACAGCTAAAAAACCATTATTTCTTTTTAAAGCTTTTTTTATTTCTGATGCTTCTTCCACTGATAAAGCAATAGCTTTTTCACAAATTACTTTTATGTTATTATCTAAACATTTTATTATTTCATTTTTGTGGTTTGGTATTGGAGTTAATATTGATATTGCATCAATATTATTTTTTTCATATTTAATTAACTCTTCTAAACTGTTATAACATCTCTTAATATCAATATCATAAATTTTTGCTGTTTGTAAATTTATTTTTTCATTTTTACTAAAGCATCCTGCTACCAATTCAAATTTTTTATCCATTTCAACTGCAATTCTGTGAACTTGACCTACTGCTGAATTTATGCCTCCTCCTAAAAATGCTATTTTTAATTTTTTCATACATTGCCTTTTTTTAAATTATAAAAATATTTTCCCATTGCGCTTTTAAATTTTCAATGGAAAAATAAAATTTAATTATTTCTACATTTTTAGATAAATCTTTTTTTTCAAATAATGTATTTTCTAAATTATTGTAATCATACACAATTATCTCTTTTTCTTGAAAGTATTTCCATAAACTGTTATTAGGTTTTAAATAGATTTTTTTACCCATTCCTAATAAAGTAATAATATTGCCAAATGCTTGTTGCCTTTCATGAGCAAATATAGCTATATCAATGTTGCTTAAAAAGTTTAAATAATTTTTTAAAGGTATAATTTTTTTAATGGGTATAAATTTATTTTTCATAAGATTTTTACCGTATTTTATAATTTTTTCAGCATATATTGTATCTCCATAAGATAAAGGAGCATATACTCTAATATTTTTATTTTTATATTTATAAAGTTTATTTAATATATCTTTATGATTATTAGTAGGATCTGCAGAATTTCCAATTTGAATATTTATAATAGATTTTTTTTTTAATCTGGTATTTATTTCTTTGTAAATATTAGAAGGATAAGCAAAACAATTTATTCTTTTTCCTTTAATAGAATATTTATTAATTAAATATTTATAATCCCATTTGTTTTCTGTAACAAAAAATTTTATATGTTTAATGGTTTCTTTTTTTATTTCACTTTGCTTTTCAGGAAAATAAAAATCTCCTCCCCACATTACCCAATAAGTTTTTTCAAAAAATTTTTCATTATTTAAAAGTATTTCGCAAAGTTTATCATACCAAAGACCATGGAGTATAATTTGTTTTGCTTTTTTCATATTTTTAATAAAAAATTCTTCTTGTGTAAAAATATCTTTTGTAATTGCATTTTCAAATTTTGAAATATTTTTTTCAGCACTACAAAGAATAAAAAAATGCTCATTTTTATCAAAATGATTATTAACAAATTCGATAAAAGGATAATTTATATGTTTTGAACTATCAGCCATTATATGAAGTATCATTTATATTTTTCCAAATACCACCTAACAGTCTTAACAATACCACTTTCAAAATTTTCATCTGCTCTCCAGCCAAGTTCATTTTCTATTTTACTTGCATCTATTGCATATCTTCTATCATGTCCAGGTCTGTCAGATACAAAAGTTATAAGTTCCTTATAACTTTTTAGTTTTGAATGTTGAGTGTTAAGTTTTGAATTTTTTTTTATAGGATATAATTCATCTAATATCTCACATATTTTATTTGCTATATAAATATTAGTTCTCTCATTTCTTCCACCAATATTATATGTGTCTCCATTTTTACCTTTATGATAAGCTAAATCTATTCCTTTACAGTGATCTAACACATAAAGCCAATCTCTTATATTTTTACCATCTCCGTATATAGGTATAGGGTTGCCTTGCAGGGCATTTCTTATAATTGTAGGTATCAGTTTTTCATCATGTTGTTTTGGTCCATAATTGTTTGAACAATTTGTAATAATTGTATTCATTCCGTATGTGTGATGATAACTTCTGATAATCATATCAGAACTTGCTTTACTAGCACTGTATGGTGAATTTGGAGCATAAGGTGTTTTTTCAGTAAAGAGTATATTAGGATCTTCCGGCAAAGTTCCATATACTTCATCAGTGGAAATATGGTGAAACCTGCAATCTTCATATCCTTCTTTATATTTAAAAGGTCCATCCATCCAATATTTATAAGCCACATCTATTAATGTATAAGTACCATTTACATTTGTCTCTACAAAAACACCAGGATTTTTAATAGAATTATCTACATGAGATTCTGCCGCAAAATGAATTACACTTTTTATATCAAATTCATCAAAAATGAATTCTACTAATTCCCTGTTGCAAATATCACCTTTTATAAATTTATATCTTGGATTATTTTTCACTTCTTTTAAATTTTCTAAATTTCCCGCATATGTTAGTTTATCTAAATTGATTATTTTATATTCAGGATATTTTTCCAAAAAATACGGAATAAAATTGCTTCCTATAAACCCAGCCCCACCTGTTATAAGAATGTTTTTCAACATTAATCTCCTGCGATTTCCATTAAATATTTTCCATATTCAGTTTTTTCAAATTTTTTAGCTAATTTTTGAAGTTGATTTCTATCTATCCATTTATTATTGTAAGCAATTTCTTCTATACAAGCAACTTTTAAACCTGTTCTTTTTTCAATGGTTCTTATAAAATTAGATGCATCAAGTAAACTGTCATGTGTTCCTGTATCAAACCATGCATATCCTCTGCCCAGAAGTTCTACTTTTAATCTGTTTTCTTTTAAATACATTTCATTTATTGAAGTAATTTCTAATTCACCTCTGGCACTTGGTTTGACATTGTAAGCTTTTTTAATAACATCATTTGGATAAAAATAAAGCCCTACTACCGCATAATTACTTTTTGGATTTTTTGGCTTTTCTTCTATGCTTATTACTTTTCCGTTTTTATCAAATTCTACTATTCCATATTCCTGTGGGTTGTTTACATTGTATCCAAAAATTACTGAATTGTTTTTTTTAACATTTTTTTTTGCATTATTTAATAAATCTATTAAACCGTGACCGTAAATAATATTATCACCTAATACTAAACATACATTTTTATTTTCTATAAATTGCTCACCTAAAATAAATGCTTCTGCTATACCTTTTGCTTCTTCCTGAACTGCATATTTAATTTTTAATCCCAATTGACTGCCATCTTTAAAGATTCTTTTGTAATTTTTTATATATTCATAATTTGAAATAATTAATATTTCTTTGATCTTACTTAACATTAATATGGAAAGTGGATAATATATCATTGGTTTATTATAAAGAGGAAGTAAATGTTTGGATATTCCTTTTGTTATAGGATATAGTCTTGTTCCTTTTCCTCCAGCTAGAATTATCCCTTTCATTTGTTAATAATTTTTAAAAAAATATTTTTTTTATTTTCATACCATTGTTTATATTCTAAATTTCCTATTTCCTCTCTTTTTTTGGCATTTTTAATTAAAGCGGTAACCATTTCTATATATTCTTTATCGTCATTTGCTATAAAAACTTTATTTTTTTTATTACTTTTTATTTTTCTTTTTATATGAAAAATCACGGGTCGTTTTTTTGCAATAAATTCATCTTTACTTTTTCCTTGACCCAGTGGAAAACTGTCAGGCCAAATATCAATTACCCAACCATATACATGAGGATTTACCATACCGTTGAAAATAAATCTTTTTTTATCAATATTATATTTTTTCAATTTTTCTTTTATGCTGTTTTCATTTCCGTGTCCACACGCTAGATAAATTGTATTTGGATTTTGTTTCATAATTTCAGCAATTAATTTAATATATTCGTTACTGTCTATTTTTACAAATCTTCCAATAGTTCCAAGTATGACAGTATCTTTTCCAAATTTTTTCAACAGTTTTTCTTTAATTTTTTTTGCTTCAATTTGATTCTGTTGTGATCCTATTAAAAATTCTTCATCTATCTGAATATCAAAAATTTTCCAATCATAATTTTTACATTCTTGGGGGAAATGACTAATTCTTAAATCTATATTTTCAATTTCACTTGTGCAATTTCCGTGAGACCAAAATATTTGTTTAGGGGCTGTTCGTGTAGAAAATAAAAAATTGGGAATTGCATATCCGAAAAAAGATATTAATATATCAATTTTATCTTTTAAAATCTGTTCTCTTAAATCAAGGGCTTTTTCTAAATGATTATAAAAATAACCGTCTTGATAAAATTTATATTGAGGGGTATAAACAGTAATTCCTAATTTTTTTAATTCTTCAATCCATAATTTATCATCTGGTTGTTTTTCAACATAATTCATTGAATAAACAAAAATTTCATAATTTTCTCTAAATTCATTATTTTTCATTAAAGTTTTCCATAATGAATATTCAACTATTAAAGGAGAAGTAGTTACTAATCTATCGATTAAAAAAGCAATTCTTTTTTTGTTGTTATTGTAATTATATGGTTTTGGTAATTTATGTTCTGATCCCCAGTTTTTAAAATATTGACTAAGAGGTTTTTCAATCATTTCATTAAATTTTTCCCATTCTTTTATAGTTTGGGATGAATTTCCATAAAAATGATAAATATAAAATTCAATATACATTATATCTTCAATATAATTCTGTTTCATTGCAAAATCTAATAATTTTTTAAAAATAGGAAGCTGTTCCAGCCAAAAAAGTTTTACAAAGATATTTGGATTGTGCCAAATATATAATATGTTTATAAAAACGCTTCTTCTTCTGTTGGCTTCTAAAGAAAAAAAATATTGAGGTTCGAGTATTTCTTTTAAAACTTCGATTAATAAATCCGGAGATAAGGCGGAAGGACTGTTTTTAAAAAAATCCAACGCATAATATATATCTTTTGTATTTAGTTTTTTATGATTAAAAAGCAGCGTTCTAAATAAAAAATCTTTTAGAGCATCTTTTTTCGAATTAAATATTTCTAAAATGAAAATTACATTGTTTATAATTGCCTTTTCTTCTTCTGTTGCATCATTGTAATAATTTTTAAGAGCGTTAATATTTTTTTGTAAAAAAGAATCTTTTTGAAATTTAATATTTCTTACTTTATCAAAATAATTTATATAATCATATGATGGAATGTCACCTTTTTTTAATATATTTATTATGTTTTCCCTAATTTTTACCATTTCTTACTTTTTTTTAAAAATTATATCAAAAAAATTTTTTTAATGTCGATATACCTTTAAGATGGCAAGGAAGCCATCAGAAAATTTAAAAGGAGTTAAAAATGGGATTTAGAATTAGGACAAATGTAGCTGCATTAAATGCTCATGCTTCAGTAATGGTTACAAATAGAAATTTAAACAATTCATTAGAAAAATTAAGTACAGGTTTAAGAATCAATAAAGCAGCGGATGATGCTTCAGGACTTCAAATTGCAGATGCTTTAAGAGACCAGGCAGACAGTTTGGGCCAGGCAATCAGAAATGCAAACGATGCTATCGGAGTTATGCAAATTGCGGATAAAGCAATGGATGAACAGGTTAAAATACTTAATACAATTAAAGTAAAGGCTACTCAGGCTGCACAGGACGGACAGACAACAGATACAAGAAAAGCGCTTCAAGAAGATATAGTAAGACTTATGGAAGAGCTTGACAATATTGCTCAAACAACATCATATAACGGTAAAAAATTACTTAGCGGTAGTTTTACAAATCAAAAATTCCAAATAGGCGCATATTCTAATGAGACTATTACAGCAAGTATCGGTGCTACTTCTTCAGATAAAATAGGAAATACAAGATTTGAAACAACAGCAAATTTAAAAGTTTCAACAACTGATGCATTAACAACAGTTGATTTAAAATTTACAAAAGTAGACGGAAAAAAAGATGTTCAATTAGAAGAAGTTGTAATATCAACAAGTGCGGGAACAGGATTAGGAGTATTAGCAGAAGTTATAAACAAAAACTCTGATTTAACAGGGGTTAGGGCTTCATGGCAGGTACAAGGTACGGCATCAAAAGCTGTGCAATCAGGGACAATTCACGGATTAAAAATCAATGGAGTGGAAATAGGGGATTTAACAGTACAACACGCAGACAGAGACGGTACATTAGTAGCGGCGATAAATGCAGTAAAAGACCAAACAGGTGTGGAAGCATTTATAGATGAGGAAGGAAAATTAAATTTAAGAAGTTTGGATGGAAGGGCTATTCAAGTATCAACAAGTTCAGCTTCAACAGTGCTTGGAGGAGGAAACTTTACAAAGGCTTCAGGAACAGACACAATAGTAGGAAGATTGACATTTGTCAGACTTGATGCCAGAGATATAAAAATTTCCGGAACAAATGTAAGTAAAATCGGTGTAACAAGCAATATGGCTCAGGCTACTATCAATTTAAGATCAATTAAAGATTCATTTGGGGCAGATGAGGCAAGTGCGATTGGTGTGCATGCTAATTCAAATGTAGCACATTATACAGAAAGTGTTGGAGCAGGTGTTACAACCCTAAAAGGCGCAATGGCTGTTATGGATATTGCTGATAGTGCTATGAAATTACTTGATAAAATCAGAGCTGACATTGGTTCAGTACAGAATCAATTAGTAAGTACAATAAACAACATTTCAGTAACACAGGTAAATGTAAAAGCGGCTGAAAGTCAAATCAGAGATGTGGATTTTGCAGCTGAAACAGCTAATTTCCAAAAATGGAATCTATTAGCACAATCAGGTAGTTATGCTTTATCTCAGGCTAATACTGTTCAACAAAATGTTATGAGATTACTTCAATAATAAAAGGCTTTTTGCCTTTTTCTTCTTTTTTAATTTATTACCTTCAAATTTATGTTATTCGTTTTTTTTATTGTTTTGGAACACCTTTTGCTTCTCCTTTTTAAAATAATAAGGAGATAAACAATGGGGTTTAGGATAAATACTAATATAGCTGCCCTTACTGCACATACGGCAGCAGTTGCAAATAATAGGGAACTTAGCAGTTCATTAGAAAAATTAAGTACAGGTTTAAGAATCAATAAAGCAGCGGATGATGCTTCAGGACTTCAAATTGCAGATAGTTTAAGAGACCAGGCAGACAGTTTGGGCCAGGCAATCAGAAATGCAAACGATGCTATCGGTGTGTTTCAAATTGCGGATAAAGCAATGGATGAACAGGTTAAAATTCTTGATACGATTAAAGTAAAGGCTACTCAGGCTGCACAGGACGGACAGACAACAGATACAAGAAAAGCGCTTCAAGAAGATATAGTAAGACTTATGGAAGAGCTTGACAATATTGCTCAAACAACATCATATAACGGTAAAAAATTACTTAGCGGTAGTTTTACAAATCAAAAATTCCAAATAGGCGCATATTCTAATGAAACAGTACAAGCAAGTATCGGTGCTACTTCTTCAGATAAAATAGGAAATACAAGATTTGAAACAACAGCAAATTTAAAAGTTTCAACAACTGATGCATTAACAACAGTTGATTTAAAATTCAAATCAGTTGACGGAAAAAAAGATGTTCAATTAGAAGAAGTTGTAATATCAACAAGTGCGGGAACAGGATTAGGAGTATTAGCAGAAGTTATAAACAAAAACTCTGATTTAACAGGGGTTAGGGCTTCATGGCAGGTACAAGGTACGGCATCAAAAGCTGTGCAATCAGGGACAATTCACGGATTAAAAATCAATGGAGTGGAAATAGGGGATTTAACAGTACAACACGCAGACAGAGACGGTACATTAGTAGCGGCGATAAATGCAGTAAAAGACCAAACAGGTGTGGAAGCATTTATAGATGAGGAAGGAAAATTAAATTTAAGAAGTTTGGATGGAAGGGCTATTCAAGTATCAACAAGTTCAGCTTCAACAGTGCTTGGAGGAGGAAACTTTACAAAGGCTTCAGGAACAGACACAATAGTAGGAAGATTGACATTTGTCAGACTTGATGGAAGAGATATAAAAATTTCCGGAACAAATGCAAGTAAAATCGGTGTAACAAGCAATATGGCTCAGGCAAGTATTAATTTAAGAACAATTAAAGGGTCATTTAATGCAGATCAGGCGAGTGCAATCGGAGCAAATGCCAATACTATAATAGCAACAGAAAATAATAGTGGAATTGGAGCAGGTGTTACAACCATAAAAGGTGCAATGGCTGTTATGGATATTGCCCAAAGTGCTCAAAGACTACTTGATAAAATCAGAGCTGACATTGGTTCAGTACAGAATCAATTGGTAAGCACAATAAACAACATTTCAGTAACACAGGTAAATGTAAAAGCGGCTGAAAGTCAAATCAGAGATGTGGATTTTGCAGCTGAAACAGCTAATTTCCAAAAACATAATATTCTAGCACAATCAGGTAGTTATGCTTTATCTCAGGCTAATGCTATTCAACAAAACGTCCTAAAATTATTACAATAATTTAAAAACGTTTTTTAAATGATTTTTTTAGAAGCTGTTTTTGCAGCTTCTTTTTATAATAAAGAGGAAATTATTTTTGAGTTATTTGTAGTTCTTTTTCAATGAAAGGCAATGCTCTTTGAATTGTAATAATTTGTGCATTTATACTGCCTGCTAAATTAAATAACCATTCTTTGTGATTCATTATCCAGTCTATCAATTTTGCTTTTTTTTCAATATCTGTTTGAGAATTTTGAACTTGTATTTTAGCTAAATCTGTTTCTTTATTGACTAAGTATGAAATTATTGTTTCTCCATAGCACTGCATAAAAGTTTTTGATTCTATTTTTTCTTTAATTTTATCTATTTTTTTTGATAATCTTTTTAATTTATTAAAATCTATTTTTTCAAGTTGATTGTTTTTATTTAAATTTACTAATTCATCAAATGTTTCAGATACTTCAACAAAAACTTTTTCTGTTTCATTTTTTACTTTTTCTCCAATTTTTATCATTTTTAATATTTTTTTATAAGCTTTTTGTAAATTTTTAATATATCCATCTTTTCTTGGTTTTCTAAGTTTAATTTTAGTTTTTGGAGTTTTTGTTACATATTTATTAATAACTTCAATAAACGGCATTTCAATACTACCTTCAATTCTGGCACCACCTTCTGTGGCATTTATTGTTATTATACCTTCAAGAGATGTTTCATAAATATCTTTTTCAAAAAAATTTTTAAACATAAGCCAAGTTTGAGAAGTCCTTATAGTACCTTCTCCCCCATATTTTGTAACATATTCATCTGTTTCTTTAAATTTTATTTCTTTTTCTCCATATACATGTCCTTTAGCATGACTTGTACCATCTTCACTATATGCCAAATCTTGCCCAATTAATACTATTTTTTTAAATCCGAGTAAATATGCAAGTTCATAAGCCATATTTGCAGCACTCATTCCAATCCCGAGATAGCCATATTTTTTTAGACCGAAATATCTATTATATTGGAAACCTCTCATTGATAAAATTCTTGGTCCGTAAGAATTTTTCAATACTTCTTCATGTTGAAGCGAAGCATGTATAGTGATAAATTTTTCTTGGAATTTTTTAGAAGTTTTTTTAAAAAATTTTGCTGTATCTTTTACTCTTTCTAGACTTGTTACAAAATCAGGCACTATTTCCCATTTTTCAAGTATTGGCATTGAAGCGTCAACACTAATTATTGTTACATAATCTTGTATTTTTTTTAATAATGGTAATTGTTTAGTTAAAGATGGACCGGTAGAAACTATAATTGCTATATCAGAGTTTTTTTTGCCGATTATTGATTGAATTGGTGGATTTTTAAGCATTTCTGGAAAATTTCTAATAGAGTGTTCTATTCCTATTAAAGTATCAATTGTATCATTCCCAAAATTTATAATTGATTGTTTTATTGCTTGGGCAAAAATTCTATTAACATTTATTATTTCTTCAGAATATAGTTTTTCATAATATTTTGTATTTATTTGTAACTCATATGTTTTAACAAATAGCACTATATCAGAATTGGACATAATTTTTATAGCTTCAGGATAGTTAAATTGAGATAATTTATAAAGAATTAGTTTATTTTCTTCAATTTCCTTTGCAAAATCTATTAAGTTTAAAACAATAAATAAAATTTGAGTATCAGGTTCTATAACAATTATCTTTTTTCTTATTGGATTATTTAATAAAAGTTTTATTAAAATTCCATTTCCAATTCCAAAGAAAAATAAAACGGGATATCTTATATATTTTTTGTCAAATAATTTTTTTTGAGATTCTATTTCATCTAATGGTTTGGTCTCATAAAGAGGTAATTTTTTTTCTTTATCTATTAGATTTATATTGGCTGGGTCGTCGCCATGTTGGAAAATTTCGAATTTGGTATTACGCAAGCCAAAAAGTTCAGTGGCAAGATTTGGATTTTTATCAAATAAAGCTTTTATGTTTTTTTCAAAAATTGAAGACATTTTTCCCCTTTTGTGATATATTTAAGCGTATATCGGTATTTTTGATAAAATTATAACAAAGGAGCGAAATGTTTAATTTTTTAAAAAAAAACAAGCAGGTAAAAGTTGAATTAAAAAAAGACCCTTTTCCTGATTATAATGATGTAAAGACAAGAACAATTATAGATATAAGAGATCCTGAAGATGTGGAATTTTATGGAAAACTCCCAAATTCTGTAAATATTCCTTTCGATGAATATTTTGCAAGTAAACTATTAATGCTTGATAAAAGTAAAAAATATGCGATTATGGATGACAGAGGAATTTTGTCAAATTTAAATAAAGCTGTTGAGGTTGCCAAAAATTTAGGTCTCGATGTGGTGGGACTTAGAGGCGGATTTTTTTATATTACAGAAGTATTGAATGTTAAACCGATTAAGGAGAATGAATGAAAATATATGGAATTAAAACATGCGGAAGTGTGAAAAAAGCTCTTAAATTTTTTAATGACAGGAATATTAAATATGAATTTCATGATTTAAAAAAAGAACCGGTAGGATGTGAGAAAATAGAAAAGTGGCTTAAAAAGGTTGATATAAATACTCTTTTTAATAAAAGGGGTACAAAATACAGACAGTTGAAATTAAAAGAATATAATCTTAACGAAGAGGCAATGTTAGAATGGTTGTGTAAAGAGAATCTACTTATTAAAAGGCCTGTGATTGAACAAGACAGTGGTGATGTTATTGTCGGATTTGATGAAGAAAAATATAAGGAAATATTTGAATGAAACTTCAAATTTTAGCTGCTAGTGTCGGAATAGGGGCAATTATAGGATATGTAACTAATTATGTTGCAATAAAACTTCTTTTTAGGCCTTATAAATCTCTAAAATTAAAGAATGTCACTGTTTTCCCTCAGGGGGTAATTCCAAGGGAAAAAGCCACTCTTGCAAGGAAAGTGGGAGAAGTTGTAAAAAATTATATTTTAAGTGAAGAAGAGATTAAAAAAATTGTTACAAACGATGAAGTTAAAAAAGAAATTGATAAATTTTTAGATAAAGAAATAGAAAATTTTTTAGCCCAGGATATTACTGAACTTACTCCAAAAGAAATACTTGCCAAAAATCTTGCGGGATGGATTGATAATCTGATTAAAACAAAATTTCCTATGTTTGCTTCATTTATAGACACTGCTTCAATTGAGAGACTACTTAGCGAAATAAATTTGGGAATTACACTTAACAAATTTGTAAACAAAGATAAGATAAAAGAAAAACTGTTAAATGAAATTTATATTTTTTTGGAAAACGAGCTTCCTACAATTTTAGTTAAAGCCAATATTGAAAAGATTGTAGAAGATAAAATAAATTCGTTTGATGAAAAGCGTCTTGAAGATATGCTTTTTGTTTTAATGAAAAAACATTTTGGTTTTATCAATTTTGCAGGAGCGGTGCTTGGTGGAATTATAGGGTTTGTACAGTATTTTGTTATTCAAATGTAATTTTGTTTTAGCATAATTCCACAAAAAAGGGGAATTGTGCAACATGTTGAAATTATAATAGCTTCAATTCTTTTTTTATTTCTTTTAATTTTTCATTATGATTTTTATCATTTGGTAAGTTTGATTTTAGAATATATCGTAATTATAGAAGTGGTGCAGATGCTTTTTGTTTTTTTTAAAAGACAAAGGATTAAACTCAGATATATGATTGATGCGGCTATAATATTTTTTATAAGGGAAATTTTTATTTTGGTTACAAATCATAAAGATAAAAAAGAAATTTTTTTGTTTGTGGTTTTAATAGGAGTGTTTTTCTTGTTTAGATATTTGGCTATTAATATTACATATAAAACTGATAAAACACAAAAAAAAATTAAACTAATAAAAAATTAATTATTTTTGCAAAGTAAATGATTTAATGATTTTTTTATTGTAGGATATTTAAATTCAAATCCTTCTTTTAAAATCCTTTTTGGATAAATTTCTTTTGAAGAGGTTAAAACTTTTGCCCCTTCACTATATTTCAAATAAAGTAAAAATTCCGGGATTTTAAAAATAGCAGGTCGATTTAATGTTTTTGCTAGAGTTTTTGTAAATTCTGTGTTTGTAACGGAATAAGGAGCTGTTGCGTTAAAAATGCCTGTGAGATGATTTTTAATAATAAATTGATACATTCTGATTAAATCGTCAATATCAATCCACGACATTTTCATCTCTCCATTACCTATAATACCGCCAAAGCCAAATTTAAAAGGTAAAAGTATTTCTTTAAGTGCGCCCCCGTTTCCTAAAACGACTCCTAGCCTAAAAATGGCAGTCGGTTTATTTGATTTTAACGCTTCTTCTTCCCATTTTTTTGCCAAATTTCCAAGAAAATTATCTGCTAAATTTGTGCAACTCTCATCACAGGGAGTATTATCAGGATAAATTCCAATAGCCGAAGTTGAGATGAAATGCTTAATACTACTTTTATTTATTGCATTTACCAGCTTTTTTGTCGTTTGAATTCTACTTGAGACAAGTGTTTTTTTATAATTTTCATTCCATCTTTTTAAAATAGTGGCTCCAGCTAAATTAAAAACAACATCTACATTTTCCAGTTTTTTTAAAATATCTTTTTCTGAATCATTTCTATTAATTGTAATATAATTTGGAAATTTTTTAATTATATTTGAAGCTATAAATCCGTTCGCACCAGTTAGGGCTATTTTCATAAGGAAAGAAGAAGATTAAAGGATTGTAAGGTTTAGCATATGTTTAACTTCTTCTTCTGGCATTTTATGGAAGTATAGATAATTGTAAACTTTATCTTCTTTTCCGGCAAGTTTTCTTTCATAAATTTCTTTATATTCTTCCGGAGTTGGGATTCTGCCAAGCAGTGCAATTACAGCGGCAAGTTCTGCACTTCCGAGATAAACTTTAGCACCTTTACCCATTCTGTTGTCAAAGTTTCTTGTAGAAGTTGAGAATACATTTGCATAATCTCTTACTCTTGCCTGGTTACCCATACATAAACTACATCCAGGAATTTCTATTCTTGCACCTGCCTGACCGAATACGGCGTAATATCCTTCTTCTGTAAGTTTTTCTTTATCCATTTTGGTAGGAGGTGCAATCCAGAGTCTAACAGGTACCTGTCCTTCACCTCTAAGTATTTCTGCAGCCGCTCTGTAGTGACCTATATTTGTCATACAGCTTCCGATAAATACCTCATCGATTTTATGCGGTCTTTTTTCATCTGCCAATACTTCAGAAATTGTTGCCACATCATCAGGGTCATTTGGACATGCCACGATTGGCTCGGTGATTTCATTTAAGTCAATTTCAATTACAGCCGCATATTCGGCATTTTCATCACGTCTAAGAAGTTTAGGATTTTCAAGCCATTCTTTCATTTTGTCAATTCTTCTTTGAAGTGTTCTTTTATCTTCATATCCGGCTTCAATCATAGCTTCAAGCATTTTGATGTTTGATTTAAGATATTCTGCAACCTGCTCTTCGCTTACATCTACAGTACATGCCGCAGCACTTCTTTCAGCTGATGCGTCGGCAAGTTCAAATGCCTGTTCAATTGTTAGGTTTCTAATAATATCACCTTCAATTTCTAAAATTCTTCCGTTAAATACATTCTTTTTGTTTTTCTTCTCAACTGTAAGCAAGCCTTGTTTAATTGCAAAGTATGGAATTGCATTTACCAAGTCTCTTAAAGTAATTCCAGGTTGAAGCTCTCCTTTAAATCTAACAAGTACACTCTCAGGTACATTAAGCGGCATTGAACCTGTTACTGCTGCAAATGCAACGAGTCCGCTACCTGCAGGAAAACTTATACCCATTGGAAATCTTGTATGGCTATCCCCTCCGGTTCCAAGGGTATCCGGCAGTATCATTCTGTTTAGCCAGGAATGTATAACACCATCACCTGGTCTTAGAGCTACACCGCCTCTGCTTGTAATAAATGCCGGAAGTGTGTGGTGAAGTTCCACATCTGCAGGTTTTGGATAAGCCGCTGTATGACAGAAAGTTTGAAGTACTAAATCGGCATTAAATCCAAGGGCTGCAAGTTCTTTTATCTCATCTCTTGTCATTGCCCCTGTTGTATCCTGGCTACCTACAGTTGTGGCGGTAGGTTCTACATACATACCAGGTCTAACACCTTCCATTCCGCAGGCTTTTCCGATAATTTTTTGAGCAAGAGTATATCCTACTCCTTCTTTTCCTTCTGGCTGTTCCGGTCTTATGAAAATATCACTTTCCGGTTCCATTCCAAGAGATTCTCTTGCTTTTTTTGTAAGATTTTTACCGATAATTAACGGAACCCTACCACCTGCTCTTACTTCATCTGGAAGTGTGTTTGGTTTTAGTTTGAATTCGCTTACAACTTCTCCGTTTTTAAGAATTTTTCCTTCATATGGTCTGATTTCAATTTCATCACCTGTTTCAAGACTGCTGACATCTGCGCCTTCAATAGGCATTGCTCCGGAATCTTCAAGTGTGTTAAAGAAAATAGGAGCAATAACGCTTCCTATTACAATACCGCCCCTTCTTTTATTTGGAACATATGGAATATCCTCACCGATATGCCAGATAAGAGAGTTTGCGGCAGATTTTCTACTACTTCCAGTCCCCACTACATCACCAACAAATGCAACAGGCAACCCTTTTTGTTTAAGTTCGGCAATTTTATCAAGAGCATCCGGCATTTTGGCTTTTAGCATACTTGTAGCGTGAAGTGGAATATCGCTTCTTGTAAATGCTTCACTTGCAGGAGACAAATCGTCTGTATTTGTTTCACCCGGTACTTTAAATACCACTGCTTTGATTGATTCAGGTAATGGGTTTTTAGAAGTAAACCACTGGGCATTTGCCCAAGATTCAAGTACCTCTTTTGCGTATTTGTTTCCTGCTTTTGCAAGTTCTTCCACATCATGGAATGCATCATAAACCAATAAAATATTTTTAAGCTGATTTGCAGCTTCTTTGGCAATTTCTTCATCTTTATGAGAAAGGGCGTCAATTAAAGGTTTTACATTGTATCCTCCAAGCATTGTTCCTAAGATTTCAACCGCTCTTTTTGGAGAAATTGCAGGGCTTGATGCTTTTCCCTGAACAATATCGTTTAAAAATGCAGCTTTTACATAAGCGGCATCATCAACACCCGGATTTATATGGTTTAAGAATAGATCCATTAAATATTCTTCTTCAGGAATAGGTACCATTTTTAGCAGTTCTACCAGTTCGGCAGCTTGTTTTGCTGTTAATGGAAGCGGTGGAATACCAAGTTTTGCTCTTTCCTCAGTGTGTTTTTTATATTCTTCAATAAAGCTCATAACCATTCCTTTTTTATTGTAATTATATGCTTTTTTTACAAATTGTTACATTTTTATGCATAATAAAAAATATTAATGTGAAATATTGTAACAGATAATTTTTGATATAATTTTAATAAAAAGGAAATAAGTGGATTTTGAAAAAATTGCAAAAGAAGTTTTGCAGACAGAAGCAAATGAACTTTTAAATGCAGATGTAAGCGGAATAGAAAAAGCTGTTGAAATTGCCTTTAATACTAAAGGTAAAGTTATAGTTACCGGTGTGGGAAAATCAGGTCTTATTGGCGGAAAAATTGCAGCCACTCTTGCAAGTACTGGAACTCCGAGTTTTTTTATTCATCCAACAGAGGCTCTCCATGGCGACCTTGGAATGATAGGCAAAGACGACAGTGTAATTGCCATCAGTTATTCAGGTGAGAGTGAAGAGCTTATTAAAATTTTGCCCCATATAAAAAGATTTGAAGTACCTTTAATAGCAATGACGGGAGATAAAACTTCAACCTTAGCAAGATATGCGGATGTGGTTTTGAATATTCACGTAAATAAAGAAGCGTGTCCTCTTAATGTAGCGCCTACCTCTTCTACAACCCTTACACTTGCTATGGGGGATGCCCTGGCGGTTTGCCTTATGAAAAAAAGAAACTTCACAAAAGAGGATTTTGCTTCTTTTCATCCGGGAGGCTCTCTTGGAAAAAGGCTTTTTATAAAAGTTAAAGATTTGATGAAAAAAGATTTTCCTGTTGCTGATGAAAAAGAGAGTTTAAAAGAAGCCATTATTAAAATGACAGAAGGTAAACTTGGACATATTTTGTTTTTGAATAATAAAAAAGTCAAAGCGGTTTTAAGCGATGGTGATTTAAGACGTGCTATGATGAGTAATGATTTTGATTTGAATAAAAAAGCTATTGATTTTGCTACAAAAAATCCGAAAACCATAAGTGAAAATGTTCTGGCAAGTGATGCGCTTAAATTTATGGAGGATAATAAAATTCAGCTTTTACCTGTGGTAAATGATAATAATGAAGTTGTTGGGGTTATACATATTCATCAATTGGTGGAAGCTGGGATTAAATAATGGATAATGGAAAATGGATAATGTAAAAGGAATTAAATGAGATTAAATAAATTTATAAGCCATCATACGACTTATTCAAGAAGGGAAGCCGACAGGCTTATATTTGATGGCAGGGTTAAAGTAAATAAGCAGATTGTTACAAATCCGGCTTATGATGTAGAAGATGGTGACAGGGTTTTTGTAAATGGAAAGCCTGTTAAAAGAAGTACAAAATATACATGTATTGTATATAACAAGCCAAAAGGGGAGCTGGTTACAAAAAAAGACCCTCAGGGTAGAAAAACTATATATGATTCTCTTCCAAAAAGGTTTAAGCATTTTATTCCGGTTGGGAGGCTTGATTTTGCAACTGAGGGACTTTTGATTTTAACAGATTCGCCAAGAGTTGCAGAAGCACTTATGAAATCGGATCTGCCAAGAGTTTACAAGCTGAGAATCAAAGGCGATATAACAGAAGAGATGATAAAAGCTATGCAGGAAGGAGTTGAGGTCGGGATAGAAGGGGCGCATAAAAATACAGATTTTAAAAAAATTACACTAAAACCTTTTATAAGTGCCCAGATAATTAAAAACTCCCCTAAATTTTCAACTTTAAAGGTTGCCATAAGTGAGGGTAAAAACAGGGAATTAAGACGTTTTTTTGCCCATTTCGGAAGAGATGTAATGGATTTAAAAAGACTCTCTTACGGATGGGTGAGTCTTAACGCCCTGCCTGTTGGAAAAACCAGGTATTTTGATAAAAAAGAGTATAAAATTTTAAAAGAATTTTTAAAAAAGGAGAGAAATGATAACGCTTAGATTTGAAACTGACCATAAATCACAGATGATTGATATTACAAAAGAGATAAAAGAAGCCGTTATAAAAAGTGGTGTAAAAAATGGTATTGTTACAGTTTTTTGTCCTCATTCAACTGCAAATGTTGTTATCTTTGAAAAGAGCGACCCTAGTTTGAGAAGGGAACTTTTAGGAATGCTTAAAGATATTGTCCCGCATAAGGATTATAGTCATTCAAATGCAAGAGCTCATTTAAAAGCGGCTTTTTTTAGAACAAGTCTAACACTCATTATTGAAAATGCGGATATTGTTTTAGGTGAGTGGCAAAGTGTTTTTTTAGTTGAATTTGACGGTCCAAGAGAGAGAAAGGTGTATTTAAAGGTAATTGGTGATTAGTCCTATTTTAATAGTTATAGTATTACTTTTTATTGCACTTTTATTTAATATTCCTTTAGCTAAATTTAAAGTGCCTCCTATTATAGGATATATTTTCACCGGGATAATAATTACAAATTTATTTCATATAGATCACAAGACAATAGAATTAGTTGCAGAAATCGGTATTGTATTTTTAATGTTTTTAATAGGGCTTGAATTTTCTCCTGAAAAATTAAAAAGTATGAAAAAAGAGGTTTTTTTATACGGTTTTTTGGAAATGAGTTTAGTTGGAATATTTTTTGGAGTTTTTTTTTGGATTGTTTTAGATGTGGATTTAAGGGTTTCATTTATTTTAGGAAGTGCAATTGCACTTAGTTCTACGGCTATTATTTTAAAGCTTTTAAATGAATCCCATGAGATATCAAAGCCCTACGGTAAGTTGTCTCTTGGAATTTTACTTTTTCAGGATATTGCAGTTATTCCTATTTTAATTGCAATTTCGATTATAGTAAATAAAGACACACCGTTTTTACCCCTTGTACTTAAAACAGTTGAAGGTTTTATAGGTCTAGGACTTTTTATTTACATTTTCGGTAAGTATATTGCCCCTTTTATAATTACACAGGCTACCAAAACAAAATCTGATGAGATTTTTTTGGCAACTGTTTTACTTGTTGTTTTAACAGCGGCGGAAACAGCTCATTTTTTTGGTCTCAGTTATTCACTTGGTGCGTTTTTAGCGGGTATGATTTTAAGTGAAACGAAATACAAGTATCAAATTGAGGCTGATTTGGTGCCTTTTAGGGATTTACTACTCGGGATATTTTTTGTATCAGTCGGATTGATGGTTGATATTCATTTTGTTATTCACAATTTGTTCTCTATACTGTTAATAACCATTACGTTTATGTTATCAAAAGCTTTTTTAATTTATTTGATGTTATTTGTTTTTGTAAGGCATAAAAGGGTAGCAATAAAATCGGCTTTTATTCTCTCACAAATAGGTGAATTTGCATTTGTAATATTTGCTCTTTTAGGCAGGTACTTTTTAGTTGATGAAAGTTTGCTTCAGAAATTAATTGTTGCGACGGTTATTTCAATGATTTTAACGCCTTTTATTGTTAAATATATTTATAAAATTGCTGATTTGTTTGATAAAAATATTCAAGGTTTTGAAGAATACGAAATAAAATCAGCTGGTGCAAACGGCCATATAATTTTGATAGGTTACGATAAAATAGGTCAGAGAATCGCAAGAAAACTTAATAATCAGTTAATTCCGTATGTAGCGATTGATAAACAGATTGAGCTTGTAAAAGAAGGGTTGAAAAAAGGTGATAATGTAATTTTTGGAAATGCAGCTAATAAAAGGGTACTTGAGAGTTTAGATATTGAAAATGCCTGTGCCGTAATTATTACTACTCAAAACGAAGAACATACCCATATGATTGTGGAAAATATTTTAGATATCAATCCCAATTTAAATATCATTGTTTTAAGCGATGATGAAAATGAAGTAAATTATTATAAAGAAAAAAATATTTATGTAGTAGACAAAAGTAAGGAACTTGCGGAAAAACTTATAAGTTTAGCATTGAAATGTGAATTGAAATGACTTTTGGTATAATTTTGCAAAAAAGGATTTAGATGTTTGAAAAGTTAGTGGAAAATATAAAAGATTACAGAAAGCCGCTTGCTTTTGGAATAGCAAGGGTAGATCTCGGGCAGTTAAACCATGATAAAGTTCTGCAGGCGACATATCCTGTAATCAACTGGAATGAAAATTTTGGAAGCGCCGCCGTGTTTATCAGAAGTTTAATTGAGTGCGGGGTTGATGTTAATTTTAACGATTCAGAGTTTGTAGCACCTATAAATAAATCTTTTGTGGACAGGGCACTTGAATTTTTTGGGGAAGATCTTATTGCTGAAGCAGTCGGCGATAAACATAAAAATATTCAGGTTTTAAAAGTATTAAAAGATATTTTTGAAGAAGAACTTTATGATAATTATAGAATCTGCTTTTTATTTGAAGATGCCGCTCCAAAATCAGTAGAATCAGTTTATTTAAAATTATATGCTTTATCTACTAGAAAAGTACCTCTTAGAAGTATTAATTTAAATGGAGCTTTTGGAGTGTTACACAATGTAGCGTGGGTAGGCAATGTTCCAATTGAACTTGAATATTTAAAAGCTCATGAAATTGAAATGAAACTTAGAGATTCTTTTCCTGAAATTGAGTATGTTGATAAATTTCCAAGATACCTCTCTCATATCATTCCAGAAGAAAATATAAGAATCCTTGATACAAGTAAAGTCAGATTCGGTGCTCAGATTGCACCAGGCACTACTGTGATGCCGGGAGCTAGTTATATTAATTTTAATGCTGGAACCGAGGGACCTGTAATGGTTGAGGGTAGAATCAGCTCATCCGCAGTGGTGAAAGAAGGTGCAGATGTTGGCGGAGGTGCGAGTATTTTGGGAGTGCTTAGCGGAACTAACGGAAATCCTATTACAATCGGTAGAAATACACTGCTTGGCGCCAATTCGGTAACTGGAATACCTCTGGGGGATGGATGTATAGTTGATGCGGGAATTGCAGTACTTGAGGGTACAAAAATCTGGATTAGCGAAGATGAGTTTAATAAAATAAAAGAGGTAAATCCAAGCTGGAATGCGGAATATAAAGAATATTTTAAAGGTTTGGAGTTAGCCGGGCTTAATGGAATTCATTACAGATTTGATACAACTAAAGGTAAAATGGTGGCGTTTAGAAGCAGAAGGGAAGTAAAACTTAATGAGGAATTGCACTGATTCCTTTTTTTAAGGAAAAAATAAAATTTAAATAAATTAAATTTTTGATATAATTTCAAACTCAAATAAAGAAAAAGGATATTAAATGGCAAGAAAATGCGAAATTTGTGGAAAAGGTCCTCAATTTGGAAACAGAGTGAGCCATTCAAATAGAAAAACAAGACATAAATTTAATCCAAATATTCAAAACGTTAGAATTAAGATCAACGGTGTATCAAGAAGAATCAGAATTTGTACAAGTTGTCTTAGAAATTTAAAGAAATCAGTATAAATTTTCCCCAATTTATGGGGTTTTTATGACTTTTAAGGGAAAATTATCTAAATTTTTTCATTGGGAAATTTCCAGAAAACCCGAAGTTGACTTATCTTCTGAAATCTGGTCTGAATTAAAACCGTTCAGAGCTCCCCTTATTCTTACTATTTTAATCGAATTGTTTGGTACGCTTGGTTATATATTTATTGATCATTTTTCTTTAATGGATGCTATTTATCAAACAGGCATTACTTTTACAACTGTCGGTTTTGGTGAAATTGCTCCGATTTCTCCTATGGGAAGACTTTTTACTATATTTTTGATTGTCGCCGGATTTGCTGTGTTTTCTTATGCAGTGGGAATTTTGGTTGATGTAATTAATAAAGGGCGTCTTTTATCGCTACTTAAGGAGAATAGAATGCTTTATAAAATTGCAAGACTTAAAAACCATTATGTTGTATGTTTTCATAATGAATATACAATGGATTTGACAAAAGAACTTAGACGCGCCCATATTCCGTTTGTGGTAATTGACAATAATGAAAATTTGGAAGAAATTGCAAAAAAATATAAATATCCTTTTTTCGTAAAGGGCGACCCTCATACAACACTCGCACTTAAAAAAGCCTCCTTAAGTAGTGCAAAAGGCGTAATATCTCTGTCTAAAAATGTAGCAGACAATATTGCATTAATCAGTAGTGTAAAACTTTATGAAAAAGAACTTAACCGTCATCCTTATTATATTCTTTCAGTCGCCCAAACAGAAGAAGATATTGAAAAACTAACAAAACTTGGGGCTCATGAAGTTTTATCCCCTAACAAATTAGTTGCCAAAAGAATGACTGCAATTGCAGTAAAACCTGATGTAAAGAATATTTTGGAAGAGTTTGTATATTCAACAGACACCCCGCTTGATTTGGAAGAAATTACTGTTAGTAAGAAATCTTGGGTGGCGTACAAAAAGTTAAAAGATACTCATTTAAGAGAACTTTTTAATGTAAGTGTTATTGGTGTCCAGGAAGCAAGTGGAAAATTTATACCTATTCCAAAAGGTGAATATATATTAAAGCCAGGAGACAAATTATTAGTAGTCGGTACTTCAAAAGATATGCCAAAAGCAAGATTTGTGATAAGAAGTACTAAAAAACCAAAAAATATAGATTTTATTTAAAGGATAAATGATGTTTAGAATCACACCTGTAAAAAACGGACTTTGCAGTATTGATGGTATTTATGCGGACGGAGTAAATGGAGGATTTAAAAAAGAGGGGTTTGATGTCGGATTTATAAGAAGTGAAAAAGAAATGGATGTTGTTTATCTTTTTACCACAAATAAATTTCAGGCGGCACCTATTAAATATGTTTTAAGGGAAAATATTAAAAAAACAAATTTTGTTCTAGCAAATTCAAAAAATGCAAATGCCCTCACAGGAGAAGAGGGAATAAATGACATAAAAGAGATTTTAAATTATTTATCTCAAAAAACAAATGTGGTAAATCCTATAATGAGTTCAACCGGGGTAATCGGAGTTAGGATAGATAAAGAAAAAATAAAAAATGCTATTGATAAATTTGATTTTAATGCCAAAAATTCAGAAAACTTTGCAAAAGCAATAATGACTACGGATTCTTTTCATAAAGAAATAGCTTTTGAAGTGGAAGGCAAATTTGGAAAATTTAAAATTGCGGGTGTTGCAAAAGGTGCTGGGATGATAAATCCGGCAATGGCTACGATGCTTTGCTTTATTGTAACTGATGCCAATATTCCAGAAAATGAAATGAGAGAAATTTTAAAAGAAGTTAATGAGAATACATTTAATGCAATCAGTGTTGACGGGGACACTTCCACAAATGACAGCGTGTTTTTAATGACTACAAGAGATGGTGGTTATGAAAAAGAGGCTTTTAAGCAGGCTCTAAATCATGTAATGCTTAAACTTGCAACAGATATTGTAAGAGACGGGGAGGGTGCAAATAAACTCGTAGCATTTGAAGTAAAAGGTGCTAAAAACAGAAATGAAGCCAAAATAGCTGCAAAAGCGCTTACCAATTCACTTCTTGTAAAAACAGCGATTTTCGGGGAAGACCCGAACTGGGGAAGAATTGCTTCAACAATTGGTGCAAGCGGAGTGGAATGTGATGAAAATGCTTTATCTATTAAAATAGGTGATGTTTTGGTTTATGAGAGGGGTAAAATTTATTTTGACAAAGTCACAGAAGAAAAAGCCCATAATGTAATGAAAAAAGATTCTTTTAAAATAGAAGTTGATTTGGGAATGGGTGATGGTGAATTCAGGGCTTTTGGGTGTGATTTGAGTTATGATTATGTAAAAATCAATGCGGAATACAGAACTTAACGTTCTTTTTCCAAAATTTTTAAAATTATAAAGAATATTAATGAAATTATAAACATAATAATACTTAAATTAAAAGCGGTATTTAAATCTCCGTTAAATACACTTGTAAATATTTCAAGAGAAATGGTGTTTGTTTTAAAAGGAATGTTTCCTCCAAGCATTAAAGAAATTCCTATTTCTGAAAAAATTCTAGTTATAGATAATATTATGGATACTAAAAAAGTTTTTTTTATTCCGGGAAGAATTACGAACATAAATGTATTTAATTTGCTTTTTCCGCTTATATAAGCCGCTTCTTTTACATTCACAGGATAGTTTTTTATAGCTGAAATTAGCGGTTTTGAATACCATGGGAGAGATGCAATAAAACCGGCTAAAACCAAGGAATAAAAATTAAAAATTAGATTAATATGCATTTTTGATAATATCTGTCCCAAAGAACTGTTTTGTGAAAGAAAATATAAAAGTAAAAAACCCGTTACAATAGGAGGTAGGGCAAGAGGTAAATCCAATATAAAAGAGATAATTTTGGCATAAATTGAATTGGATTCCGCCAAATAAAAGGATATAATATTTCCTGCAATAATAAGCAGTAACAAATCTGCTGCTAAAACTTTAAGGGATAAAATTATTGAAAAAACAGCTTCCTGATTTAAAAACATATTCCCTTACTTTTTAAATATTTTTTTATTTTCTCAGATTTTAAAAAATGAATAAAATTATTGCAGGGCTTATTGTTTTTAATTTCGGCAAAGCCCAATATTATAGGGTTGTAATTATTTTTAATTTCTAAATACCTATATTTGTTTTTGAAAAAAATCGCCATTGCTTTGTTAGCTACTGCACACTCAACAAGATTCATTTGTAAATAATTGATTCCCTGAGGCATCATAGATACAGTTAATATGTGTTTAGGATTAATTTTTGAATTGTTAAAAAATTCTTTTGCCCTTTCGCCGTAAATTGTCCCTTTTGGATTTGGAACTGCTAATTTTAAATTGTTTAATTTATTTATAATTATTTGTTTTTTACAGATTATTGTTAATCTGTCTTTTCCAATGGGTATAAAATTTTTAAAATTATTTTCTTTTAAAGTTTCTTTTTCTCCAAAAATCATGGCAATGTTTTTAAATTTAGCGTTGGCAATAAGTGTACCTAATGGTCCATATATTACATTTATTTTTTCTTTATGTATTGAATTGTATTGTTTTAATAAAGGTTTAAAGATTTCTTTATATCCGCCGGTAATTCCAATAATGCAGTTTGCAAAAATTTTTACTGAAATAATTAGTAAAATAATTTTTTTCATTTTATTCCTTATACGTTATATAAAAAAATATATAACGAATTGTACAATTTTTATTTTTTCTTGTCAATTTTTTTAAATTATATTGAAATTTAAAAATTTTTTGTTATAATTTCAACGTCAATCCGGCGTAGCTCAGTCGGTAGAGCAGACGGCTGTTAACCGTCGGGTCAGAGGTTCGAGTCCTCTCGCCGGAGCCACCATGTAAATGTAAAATTAAAAATGGATAATGAGAAGATTAATTCTTTATTTATAATAAAGTGTCTGTCACTATAAAGCTGCAATATTTTTACTACAATATTTTTATTTTATATTTAGTTAGTGCCTATTTATCTTTTATTCTATAAATTTTCTAATTTTTAATATAATTTTATTTATGAAAAAAATATTTTTAATTTTATTATTCCTTTTAACTGGATGCAGTGTTGGTGATTATCAAAATATAGCTTCTATTGCAGTTTCCAAAAATCCAAAAACGGCATTAAAAAGTTATTTAATTAGAAAAAAAAATTATTATATAACTCATCCAAATGCACTTGCAAAAGATATAAAAAATTTTATTTATCATTTTAATTTAGAAGTTAAAAAATTTACAAAAGCAATTTCAATTTGGCAAAATCCTAAAAAACCTACAACAAAAAAATTAGTTAAATATTCAAGTCATTACAGGGCCAGGGCTATTATTGATTTTGACAGGGGATTTGTAAAAGTTGAAACGATAGATAAAAATTATAAAAATGTTTTGAAAACGGCTCTTGTTAACACTATGCTTATGCCGGAAGACCCGAGAAGTGTTGATTTATTCAGTGATAAGATTGTTTTAAAAGGCAAACCTTTTTTAGCCGGGCAGGTTTATGATAATGAAGGAAAACTTGTTTTATATAAGTGGAGGGCAAACAGATATGCTGATTATCTTATAAAACATAAATTAAGGAATTATATTTACAGGGGACAGAGGATTTATAATGTCACTTTTCCTCTTGCGAAAAACAGTGAAATAGTAAGGGCTAAAAAATATTTGCCTTATGTAAAAGAATATTCTAAAAAGTACTATATTTCTAAAAGTTTAATTTTGGGAATTATTAAAACCGAGAGTGATTTTAACCCTTATGCAGTAAGTTATGTGCCGGCTTTTGGGCTTATGCAGATAGTCCCTACTACTGCGGGAGTGGAAGGTTATGAAAGGGCTTACGGATATAAACATATTCCAAGTAAGGAATTTTTGTTTGTACCTAAAAACAATATCCATATAGGTTCCGCTTATTTGAATTTATTATATTATAGATATCTCTCTAAAATAAAAAATCCTGTGAGTCGAGAATATATGATGATAGCAGCATACAACAGCGGAATAGGGAATGTTTTAAGAGTTTTTAACATAAGAAGGGACAGGGCAATAGCTATCGTTAATTCTTTGAGCCCAAAAGAAGTTTATTACAGATTGGTTCACAGACTTCCTACAAGCGAAGGAAGGCGTTATCTTCCAAAAGTGCTTAAAAACAGAAACAGGTTTGTGTCTTTGTAATATTAAAAAGGAATTTATATAGGAATTGAAATAACCAACTTAATATTTCTTGTAATATTTTATAACTAGTATTTTAGTTAGCTGTAATGGATGTTTGATTGATATTTGGGGTTTGAAATCATTTACTCTCCGAATCTTTCAAAAGAATTAGTTTATTGTGTTTTTTAGCGTTTTTTATTTTTTATCGGCTCTGCATCTGAAATCGGATGATTTAAGAAGATATTTTTTGGTTATTTTGCTATTGTACTTTCTGGTGTTATCTTTTTATTGTAACAGTTTTTGTTTTTGTAGTATTTTTTGATGTGAGATGTTTTTATTGCTGTATATAAAAAATTAGCTGAGGATATTGATGCTGAAATTTTTGAAATAGAAAATGAGTTGTGATATAATGAAAAAAAAGGATGAAAAATGGAAAAAATAAATCAGACTTTAAATAATCTTGAAAATGCGGTTAAAAACAGTGATGAACAAAAAGCTTCAGATATTTTAAATGAACTTAAAAATAGTTTAAATTTAAAACTTGATAATGAAGAAGCAAAAGAAATAAAAGCAAAACTTGAGGAAATATTGGAAGAAACTAAAAAACAAGCACTTGAACACCCTCTGTTCGCAATAGCAGTGGCAGGTATTATAGGATTTTTACTTGGCAGACTTAGCAAATGAATGATAAAAGAGGTAATATAATTATTTCGATTTTAGAAGTTGTTTTGTTGTTAATAAGAAGTAATTTATTGTTTTCGTTTAAAGAAGAGATAAAAAAAGATACTTCTAAATATTTAAAGATTTTGTTTTTGGGGACAGTTGGGCTAATATTTTTTATTTTATTTTTAATTTTTATAAGTTTTGGGGTTTATGAATTCTTAAAACTTTATATGAAGAGTTATTATGCCTTTTTGATTATAGGAGGGATTTATTTTTTTATATTTTTATATTTTATTTTTATTATAAAAAAACACCTCAGAGGCTGAGGTATTTTTCTATCCCGTCCGGTGCTACTGTGACTATGTTTCCGTTCAGTTCTTTTGCAGCTAAAATATTTGCAGCTGTTGAAATACCTCCTGTTATTCCTAAATTCGGTAATTTTTTCATATATTCCACCGCTTGAATGCTGTCAATTAATATTACATCATCGATTAAACTTAAATCCACAATTTTTGGAATAAATCCGGCACCTATTCCCTGGATATTGTGTTTGTTTATAGGCAGGTTTTTATTTTTTAGTTTATTATAAATTACCGGGGTTTCTTTTGGTTCAACCGCAATAATTTTTACTCCTAAAGGTTTTAATACTTTTGCGATTCCCGTGATTGTTCCCCCGCTTCCAACACCGGCTACAAAATATTCGATTTTTTCAATCTGGTTTAAAATTTCAAATGCTGTTGAATATTCATGGGAAAGTGAATTTAGGGGGTTTTCGAATTGATTAGTATAATAAGCATTATGTTTTTTTATATATTCTTTGGCTTCATTTATGGCATCAGTTATATTTCCATCGGTTAAAATAAGATTTGCCCCATACATTCTAAGTAGTTTTTGCCTTTCTATTGAAAAGCTTTTTGGCATAAAAATTGTGGGTTTAATACCAAATTTTTTTGCATAAAAACTTAAAGCGATTCCTGTATTCCCGCTTGTAACTTCCACAATTTCACTAAAACCTTTTGAAAAAGCATCTTTTAGCATAAATAGGGCCGGCCTATCTTTAATACTTCCGGCCGGGTTTTTGTATTCGAGTTTGACTGAAATATTGTTTAGCTGAAAAATTGGTGTATTAAACATGTTTGCTCCTAATAAATAAAATTCCTATACTTGATGATATTAAAGTTATAATAAAAAATAAAAATGCTGAGAGTATTCCGGCTTCAGCATTTATATTAAAATATTTGGCCGCATAAAGAAAAGTCAGCTCTCTTAGTCCAACTCCCCCGATAGATATTGGTATTACGCTGATAATTGATGAAATTAAAAATAAAATTCCGTAATCGATTAGATTTTCTTTTACATTAAACGCAAATAAAATTAAAATAAATGTAATTAACTGAAGTGACTGAATTATTAAAGAAAAAATAAATGTTTTAAAAAAACTTTTTTTAAATTCAAAAAATAAATATTTGTGAATAAAATATAAAACAAAAGGGGAAATAAGCAAAAGAGACGAAGCATAAACTAAAAAAACTTTAAAACTGCTGAAAAAAACTAAAACGGAAATAATTACAAAGATGGCGAAAAGTCCGGAAAATCTGTCTATTAAAAGAGCTTTTATAATTTTTTTGTAACCAACTTCAAATTTTTTTTGAAATTTATATGCTTTATATGCATCTCCCCCGATTCCTCCAGGAAGCAGAATATTATAAAACATTCCGAGATAATAAAGCATCAGCTGGGTTTTAAAAGAGGGTGTCACCTTTATGTTTTTTAGATAATTATGGACTCTTAGGGCCGAAATTATCTGAGAGATATTAAAGGTGATAAATGCCAAAAATAAAAAAGAAGGATAAATTAATTTTATTTCTTTTAATTTATTAATATCGATTTTATTGATAATTATAAAAAAAGCTGAAAAAATAAAAAGAATTTTGATTAAAAGTTTTATCTTTTTTTTGAATTTTACATTTCCCATTTCAATTATCCGTTTTTAGTGACTATCTCTTTTATAATGTAAGGTTTTTTGTTTTGGGATTCATAATAAGTCCTAATCATAATTTCTGCCAAAAATCCCGTGGTAATTAACTGAATACCTCCAATTATAAAAAGGGTGCCAAGTGTAAGAAGGGGTCTGTTGCCGATACTCTCTCCAAACAGTTTTAAAATAAAAAGATATAAATCAATCAAAGCTCCAAGACTAAACATTATAAATCCCACCGTTCCAAAAAAATGCATTGGTTTTTGTCCGAATCTCTGCATAAAAACAAGATACATCAAATCACTTATTACTTTAAAGATTCTGTTAAAACCGTATTTACTTTTTCCAAATTTTCTTTCATGGTGTTTTACAGGGACTTCCGTTATTTTAGCTCCGTATATTTTGGCAAGAATTGGTATAAATCTGTGAAGTTCACCGTATAATTGAAGATTTTTGGCAACGTCTTTTTTAAACACTTTCAAAGTGCATCCATAATCGGTAATGTGAACACCTGTAATTTTTCTTATTATTTTATTTGCAATTTTGCTTAAAAATTTTCTTACGGGCTCGTCCTGTCTTTTTGCCCTGATGCCTGCAACCACATCATAACCTTCGTTTAATTTTTCTATCATCATTGGAATATCGCTTGGATCGTTTTGCAAATCTCCGTCGATTGTTACAATAATGTCTCCCTGGGCAACTTCAATGCCGGCAGCCATGGCAGAAGTTTGTCCGTAATTTCTATTTAAAATTATAAGTTTTGTTTTATCATTCATATATTTTTTTATTTCTTCAACTGTATTGTCAGTGCTTCCGTCATCTACTAAAATAAGTTCATAATCAAAATTTTTAAGCGCTTTTTCCACTTCTTCTATTAAATATTTTATATTGTCTTCTTCATTCATTAATGGAACTACTACAGAAATTTTCATTTTAATCCTTTTTAAATTTTTTTCCAAGCCAGAGAGAAACGCTAAAATTTCTCATTTTTTTAAGTTTATGCAGTTTTATCATTAAGTTTTTTAATTTTGTCTGGTTTATTCTTTCGATTAATTTCATAAATTTAAACTGTTTATAAAATCTTTTATTCCATTCTTTTTCATAATCCAAGTTATATATAATGGAATTGGCAAGAATTTCAGCAGAATGAACTGCATAATAAATTCCTTCAAAACTCATAGGCATAACCTGACCCGCAGCATCACCGACAAAAAAAATATTATCTTTTTTTATAATTATTCCTTCTTCCCATGTAGGGATAAAATATCCCTTGGCTTTTACGTTTACATTTAAATATTTACAGAAATTATTAAAGCTGTTTTTGTCCACACTTCCTATATGGGTTTTATTTACATGAGGAAATTCCCATGCATAATATTTTCCGCCCAGTTCTTCATCAAAATAAAATTTACAGGTGTCTGTTTTTTTATCTATTCTTGCATAATGTGTTATGGTTTTTGGTACAGGTGGGAGGTTCAGTACTTTTCTAACAGTGGAATTAACTCCGTCAGCCCCTATTAATATGTCATAATCAAATAATAATTTTTCTTTGTTTATTTCAATTAAGGCTTTTTTATCTTCAAATTTTTTAAATTTTCCGTAATAAAGTTTTGCGCCGTTTTTTACCGCTAAATCCCTTAAAGTTTTGTCAAATTCTTTTCTTAAAACAATTGAAAGGTTTTCTCCTTTTAAATCAATTTTTATTTTTTCTTTTTTATAACACATATAAACATAGCTTAATTTATGTTTTATTAAATTTTTTGGAATATCCATTTCATCAAAAATTTTTGTTTTTGTGCCTCCTCCGCATGGTTTGTCCCAGTTTTTGTCCTGAATGAGGGTAACATCAAATTTTTTAGCAAGAAGCCTTGCTGCAGTAGCCCCAGCCGGTCCTCCGCCAATAACTAAGATTTTCAATTAAAAATTCCTCTGTTTTTTATAATTAAACGGATTTATATGGTTATATTTAGTTTTTTTAATTACCACAAATACCGAATTTTTATATAAAAGTTTATAATCTTTAATTTTTGCGAGATTATCAACTGTTGTAAAAATCGCATTTTTTTCTTTTGCAATGTTTTTTGCTTTAAAATAAGGTATTAAATAATAAGAAACACCAAGATAAAGATAAAAAAATAAAATATATAAAATTCCGGTAATTACGGCAAACCTTGAATATTTTTTATTAAAACTTAAAAATAAAAACAAGATCAAAAAACCGTAATAAATAATATTCATTTTTGGATAAACAACCAAAAACAGTGCTTTCAAAAAAGGAGAAAAATCAGAATAAAAAAAAGTTATAAACATTGGAATTAAAAATGCAATTGTAAAAAGTATGTAAAATAACCTTTTTAATTTTTCACTTTTCATTTTTCATTTTCACTTTTTATATAGGGAATACTCTTATCTTATCAGTATCAAGTCTTTTTCTCAGTGTTTCTTCTATTGCAAAAAGAGTCGCCCCGCCTGCAGAAGAGCATGCGGCACAGGCTCCGCCGTATCTTATATATACATGGGTTTCACCGTTATTTTCTCTCACATCTAAAACTTCCGCCATTCCACCGTCAAATGCAAGCATTGGTAAAATATCTTTTTTGATTACTTCTTCAATAGCCTCAATTTTTTCTTTTAAATTCATTTCTTCAAATTTTTTCATTTGTTTCCTTTTTTATAGAATATATCAAAAAATATCCGTTAAACAAAATTTAGTATAATTTTATCAAAAAGGCGTTAAAATTACAGGAATAGTCTGCAGTTATTTAAAAGAAGCCAAATTATTAATCGAATGGTTAAATTTAAAAAGGGTAAATGATAAGTTTTTAATTTATGAAAATGAGAAATATTCTTTAATTGTTTCAAACCAGGGGAAAATAAATTCGGCTATTGCAACAACTTATCTTCTCTCAACCCGAAGAATTTTGAACATAATAAATTTTGGAATAGCCGGAAGCAGCAATCACAAAATAGGTGAAATATTTTTAATAAATAAAATTAATAACAAATTTTTTCCTGATATTTTGATAAATCATCCTTTCAGGGAAAGTGAAATAATCTGCGTAGATGAGGTAGTAACGGATGGAAATTATAATTTAGTTGATATGGAGAGTGTCGGATTTTTTCAGGCTGCAACTAAATTTTTAAAAGCACACAATATTTTTTTAATTAAAATTGTAAGCGATAATTTAGTCTGTTTCAGACCTACCGATGAATTTATGAGAGATTTAATAACGCCTCATAAAGAAAAGATTTTGAGATTTTTAGATGGTTTGAAAGAAAAAGAGGAGATTGATTTTAGTGAAGTTGAAAAATTAGTTAAAAAATATAACCTCTCTTTTTCGCAGAAAGAAAAATTAAAAGATTTTCTTATCTATTACAAACTTAATAATTTAGAATTTCCCAAGTTTAATTTTGAAAAAACAAACAGAAAAAAAGATTTTGAAAGAATTGTAAATGAACTTAAAAAATTTTAGTCATATTTATGTTGAAAAAAGGGTTTTAAATTATCCTTATGTAAAAAAAATTCTTGAAAAATTTAAAGACGGCGAAATTATTGAAATAAATCACTATAAAGACAGATTTAACCCATATTATCAGTCATTCAGGGCGCAGAAAAATTCTCAAAAATTGATTTTGGCTAAAAAAGAACCTCCTTTTTTATATGAAGCAAGTGATTTGATTCAAAAGCAAGATACTAATTTTTTTTATACCACTCCTATGCTTAACTGTATTTATGACTGTCATTACTGTTTTTTGCAGGGAATGTATCCAAGCGCCAATGTAGTTTTGTTTGTAAATTTTGAGGATTTTTTTGAAGAGGTTGAAAGAACTTATAAAAAACTGGGAAATATGTTTTTATCCATCTCATACGATACAGATGTTTTAGCTGTTGAAAAGCTTTTTGGCGTGGCTAAAATTTGGGCCGATTTTGTAAAAGGTAAAAACATAAAACTTGAACTTCGCACGAAATCTGTAAATGTAAATTTTCCTTATCAGGAGAATCTGGTGTTTGCCTTTTCACTCTCTCCTGATACTGTAATTCAAAAATACGAAAAATTTACTCCTTCTCTTTTTGCCAGAATCAATGCAGTAAAAAAAATAATTAAAAAAGGCTACAAACCTGTAATTGTATTTGATCCAATCATAAAAGTGCCTGATTTTAAGAAAGTTTATAAAGAGTTTATGGATAAAGTATTCAGTGAAATTGATTACAAAAATATTTCAGCCGTTGTGTATGGTACTTTTAGGATGAGTTCAAATCAATTTAAATTGATTAAAAAGGAAATGTTTAGTGACTTATATTTCTCCCCATATAGCGTAAAAAATGGAATTGTTGAATATGAAGATAAAAAAGAAATAATTGAATTTATTGAAAGTTTGTTGCCTGACGTGAAAAAATTCAAAGCCTAAAAAAAGGCTTAATCCATATCGTTTGGATCGAGAGGTGGGCGGTTGTCTTTTGGAGTTACAAGCCAGAAGTGTCTCACTTCACTTCTGAAGTTGTCTAAAATGAATTTAGCTTTTTTGCTTCCTGTTGCATTGTAATATTCAATGAGTCTTTTTTTAAGATAAAGTTTTGGTTTTTCATTTTCATCAATATCAATTCTTCTAATTTCAATTAATTCAGGATTTATTTTATCTACAAAATTATGTTTTTTATCATAAACAAACGCAACCCCGCCTGTCATACCTGCACCAAAGTTGATACCAGTCTCGCCTAGGATAATTACTTCACCGCCTGTCATATATTCACACGGATGGTCTCCCGTACCTTCAACAATTGCCACAGCCCCTGAGTTTCTAACGGCAAATCTTTCTCCTACAACTCCTGCAATAAACAGTTTTCCGGCAGTTGCTCCGTATAAACATGTATTTCCGGCTGCGGCCCCCTCTTTTTTAGGAGTGATTATAATTTTTCCTCCGGCCATTCCTTTACCTACATAATCGTTTGCAACTCCTTTTAGTTTTAGGGTTACCCCTTTACTTAAAAACACACCGAAACTCTGACCAGCAACTCCTTCAAGTTCAATGATGATTGAATCGTCCGCAAGTCCTGCATCTCCATAATATTTGGCAATCATACCGCTTATTCTTGCTCCAAAACTTCTGTTTAAGTTAATAATATTGGCTTTTACTACAGATTTATGATTTGGATTTTTAATTGTTTCCATTACTTTATTTAGGATTTCTTTTTCAAATTCATTTTTATCAAACGGTACATTTTCTTTTTGTTTGGTGTTAACACCTTCAACATGTCTAACCAGTGCTGAAAAATCGAATTTTTTAGCTTGAGGAATGTCTTTTACAGTAATTAAATCGTTTCTACCGATAATTTCGTCTAAACTTTTATATCCCATTTTAGCGAGATATTCTCTTACATCTTCAGCGACATTCAGCATATATTTTTTAACCTTATCAACATTTCCTCTGAATTTTTCCCTGTATTCAGGATCTTGTGTGGTAATTCCCACAGGACATTTATTTGTCTGACAGCTTCTGCAGAATATACAGTCAACCGCCATTAAAAGGGATGTACCAAATGCATAATATTCAGCTCCAAAAAGTGCTCCAAAAATTACGTCTCTCCCAACTTTAAGTGCCCCGTCTGTTTCAAGTGCCACAAACTCTCTTAAATGATTTTCCTTAAGTGCATTGTGGGCTTCTATAAGTCCAAGTTCCCAAGGATTTCCCGCATGACGGATTGAAGTAACCGGTGCCGCACCGGTTCCTCCTTCGCTTCCGCTTATTACAATCTGGTCCGCATATGCTTTTGCAACACCTGCCGCGATTGTTCCAACTCCTGCGGTTGAGACCAGTTTTACGCTTATAGTTGCAGTCGGATTTATCTGTTTTAAGTCAAAAATAAGCTGTGCTAAATCCTCAATTGAATAAATGTCATGATGAGGAGGTGGTGAAATCAATGTTTTTCCAGGGGTTGTATGTCTTAATTTTGCAATATAAGTTGTTACTTTAAATCCAGGTAGCTGTCCGCCTTCACCCGGTTTTGCACCTTGGGCAACTTTAATTTGAATTTCTTCCGCATTTACTAGATATTCAGGGGTTACACCAAATCTTCCAGATGCAACCTGGCGGATTTTACTTCTTTTAATTGTTTTATTTCTGACAGGGTCTTCCCCTCCTTCACCCGAATTGCTTTTGGCTCCAAGTTCGTTCATTGCCTGGGCAATTATTTCATGGGCTTCAGGACTTAAAGCCCCGATACTCATAGCAGCACCCACAAATCTTTTTACAATGCTTTCAGCACTTTCAACTTCATCTATTGAAATAGGTTTTCTGTCACTTTTGATATCAAGAAAATCTCTAATGTAAGTAGGCCTTCTGTTTTCTACCAATTTTTTAAATTCTTCATAATCTTTTTTGTCTCCGCTTAACATTTTTTTGAATGTTTTAACAACTTCCGGAGTAATTTCATGTGTTTCGCTGTTTCTTCTGTATTTTATAACACCGCCGTTATCAAGTTTGTCGCTTTCAAATGTTTTTTCATGTCGGATATTGATTCTTTCTTCAATGTCTTCATATGTAAGTCCCGGAAGAAGAGCCTTGCTTCCTATAAAACATTCATCAGTTACTTCTTTGCTAAGACCGATAATGTCCATTAATGCTGAATTTCTATAACTTGCAATAGTAGAAATTCCCATTTTTGACATAATTTTTAAGATACCTTTATTTAATGCAGAATGAACATTAAATAAGGCAGTTTCTCTGTTTATGTTTTCTTCTTCTGCAATTTGAACTACTGTTTTAAATAATAAATACGGATAAATCGCACTTGCGCCGTATGCTATCAGTACCGCAGCATCATGAGGGTTTGTAACTTCTCCTGTAATTGCCACAATACTTGTTAAATGTCTTAATTTATTATCAATCAGTTTTTTATGAAGTCTTCCTATTACCATAGACATAGGAATTAATTTATGGTCTTTATCTAAATTTCTGTCATCAAGAAAAATAATTCTAATGCCACCTCTTACATCTTCAACTATTTCATCTGTGAGTTTTTCAAGAGATTCTTTTAAATTTTCTTTAAATACAGTTGAATATGTCTTATTTTTATAATCTTTTTCAAATCTCGGAGATTCCTCGTCACCAAAACTTTTTAAAACTTTAAGTTTTGTCTGAGTTAGAATTGGTGAAGTTGTTTTTATTCTTCTTGCGTGTTCCGGAGCTTCATCTAATATATTGTGAATTTCTCCAAATCCAGTATTTAAACTCATTACAATTTTTTCTCTGAGTGAATCAATAGGAGGATTTGTGACCTGGGCAAATTTTTGTCTGAAGAAATCATTAAAACTTCTAAACGGATAATCACTGAAACATGCAAGCGGAGTGTCATCTCCCATAGAACCGGTCGGTTCTTTTGCATCTTTCATCATAGGTTTAATCATTAAATTAATAGTCTCTTTTGTAATTCCGGCATATCTTTGTTTGTAAATTAAATCATTTAATTTTATATTTTCATCTATTGAGTAAGGATTTTCTATATATTCCTGAAGATAAATCATATTTTCATTTAGCCATTTTGTATAAGGATTACTTGATTTTAGATATTCATCAATATCTTTATTTTTTAGAACTACTCCAAATTTTGTATCAACTCCTATCATCTGACCGGATTGAAGTCTTCCTCTCTCAACGATTTCATTATCATCCAAATCAAGTACCCCGTATTCGCTTGCTATCAAAATTCTGTCATCTTTTGTAATTGCATATTTTGCCGGCCTTAGTCCGTTTCTATCAAGAACTACCGCAATATATCTTCCATCACTCACACTGACAGCAGCAGGTCCATCCCAAGCTTCAAATCTGGTCGAAAAATATTCATAAAACGCTTTAAGCTCACTGTCAAGATACGGTGCATTCTGCCAAGGCATTGGAATAAGAGATCTTACAGCTTTAAAAAAGTCCATTCCGTTCATAATTAAAAATTCAATCATTCTATCAAGACTGCTTGAATCGCTTTCATCAAATCTGACAATAGGAAGTAATCTCTCAAGTTCTTCTTTTGTAAATACTTCTGATTTAATAGATTCTGTTTTTATTAAAGAATTTATTCTGTTTGCCTGGATTGAATTGATTTCCCCGTTATGTGCTATAAATCTAAATGGCTGGGCAAGTCTCCACTCAGGCAGGGTGTTTGTTGAAAATCTCTGATGAAACAGGGCAAAGTACACTTCAAAATCTTTATCTGCTAAATCCGGATAGAATTCTTTTAAATGATTTGGCATTAAAAGGCCTTTATAGGCTACTTTTTTAGAAGAGAATGTCGGAATGTAAAAATCTTTATCGTCTATAAAATTTTCAATTTCTTTTCTTGTTAAATATAAAAGTTCTTCAAATCTTTTAATTGCAATAATTGAATTTGGGACTATAAATGCATGATAAATTTTAGGTAAAGTATTTAGGGCAAATTCTCCCAGCGCTTCTGTATTAACAGGTACTTCCCTCCATAAAACCACTTTTAAATCGTTTTTTTCACAAAATTCTTCCACTGTGGCTTTTTGATTTTCATTTTTTAGGAAAATTACACCTATTCCGAAATTTTCAGGTAAATCGATTCCCTTTTCTTTTGCCACTTTTCTAAAAAATTTTTTAGGCATTGAAAAAAGTAGACCGCTTCCGTCTCCACTTTTTCCATCAGCCGCAATTGCACCCCTGTGCATCATTCTCTCAAGTGCTTTCAGGGCGTCATTTACCAAGCTGTGGCTTGCTTTTCCCTTAATATTGGCTATTACACCAAAACCGCAGTTATCTTTAAATTCTAATCCACTCATAAATTTGTCCTTTTAAGAGGTTATTTATCCTAATTTTATAATTTCTAATTATAGCAAAAAAAAGTTATTTGATATAATTTTCACATGAAAGGCTTAATATTAAACACCATAAGGGTCCGGGACGAGGATTTAATTGTAAGAATTCTTACAAAAAATGAAGTATTGACTTTATACAGGTTTTATGGGGCCAGGCATTCATATATAAATGTTGGTTTTTTTATAGATTTTGTAGTTGAAGAAAGTTATAAAACCACAATAAAAAGACTCAGAAATGTAACTCAAATACCTTTTTCTTTTTTGTTTGAGAGGGAAAAAGTGATTTATTTTAATGAATATATAAGACTTTTAAATGCTCATTTTATTGACGTAAGCAGGGTGGATAGTTTTTATTACGAAAGTTTATACAAACTGGCTAAAACTTTACATGAACGGGATGTAAAAAGGGCTGTAATTGAGCATTATGTAAGTTTGCTTGAAAAAGAGGGTAGGCTTCACAGGGATAAAATATGTTTTTTGTGTGAAAAAAAAATAGAAAATAAAATAGCTCTTGCAAGAAGTTTCCTGCCGGCCCATGAAAAATGTATCTATTCAGCCGGATTTGACGAGGAAAAAATCGATACGCTTTTTAATGAGAAAAAGACTATTCTTTTCAGTGATGAAGAAATTGAAAAGCTTTGGAAGATATTGAATTTAGGGATATGAAAAAGTAAAAAAATAAATTAAATAAAAACGGAATTATTATATTTTGAAAGGATGAAAAGTGATTAAAGAAATTATAATTAAAAATATAGCGACTTATGACTCAAAAGGTATTGTTATTGATAATTTATCAAAAGTGAATTTTATTTATGGTGCTAATGGAACAGGTAAAACTACAATATCTAATTATTTAGCTGACAATTCTATTTGTAATAAATGTCAAATTAAATGGGTTAGTGAACCTTTAGAAGTATTAGTTTATAATAAAAAATTTAAAGATAAAAACTTTTATTCAGAAAAACTAAAAGGGATATATACTTTTGGTGAGAAGAATAAAGATATAATTCAAAATATTGAAGAGTTAAAAAATAAATTAGAAAATATAAAACAAAAAGGTGCTGGGATTAAATCTAAAAAAGAGGAGTTAGAAAAAAATGTCAAAGAATTAGAAAAAGATTTAAGTGAATATATTTGGAAAAATTTATATAAAAAATATGAAATAGATTTAAAACAAATATACTATGGGAATATTTCAAGTAAACCTGTTTTTAAAAATTTTATTTTGCAATTAGTGGATAAATTTAATGATGAAAATAATATTATATTAAATTTAGATGAAATAAAAAAAGAATATAAATTATTATTCGCAGAGAATCTATCTAAATTAGAAAAAATAGATATAAATTTACAACAATTATTAAAAGAAATTATTACAATAGAATCAAATTCAATTTTTAATAAGAAAATTATTGGGAAAGAAGATTTAGAAATTTCTAAGCTAATAAATAGTTTAAATATGGCTGATTGGGTTTATAAGGGCAAAGAATATTTAAATTATACAAATGACAAATGTCCATTTTGTCAAAAACCAACCATAGATGAAAATTTTAAAAAACAAATTGAAGAATATTTTGATGAAGAATATGAAAATGATTTAGAAACACTAATAAACTTAGAAAATAAATATTCTTTAATGGTTAAAAATATAAAAATACAAATTAATAATATTATTAATAAAATTAAACAAAATAAAGTTTATATGAGTTATGTAAATATAAAAGATTTAGAAAGTATATTTAAAATTTTACAAGAAAAATTTACTATTAATATGCAAAAAATCAAGGAAAAAATTAAAGAGCCAAGTAGAAGTATATATTTAAAAAATAACTCTGAAATTTTAAATAAGTTTATTCATCTAATTGGAGATTTAAATAAAAAAATTGAGGAATATAATGAGAAAGTGGAAAAAAGAGAACAATTAAAAGAGCAATTAAAAGAACAATTTTTTACTTATTTAATTTTTTTATATAAGGATGAAATAAATTTAAGATTAAGAAAAATAAAAGGAATGAAAAAAGGAATAAAAAATTTAGATAAACAACTAAATAGTTTAAGAAATAAATATCAAGAAATTAATAAAAAAATAAAATTTTTAAATGCTACTTTAACAAATATTTCTTCTAGTGTAGAGAAAATTAATAATTTATTAGAAAAATTTGGGTTTAATAATTTTAAACTTGAAATAGTTGATAATAATTATTATATAATTGTTAGAGAAAATGGAGAAATTGCCAAGGATACTTTGAGTGAAGGTGAAACAACATTTATAACTTTTTTGTATTTTTTGCAATTAGTCGAAGGCTCTTTTGAAAAAGAAAATGTAAAAAATAGTAAAGTTTTAGTGATTGATGATCCTATTTCAAGTTTAGATAGTCAAGTTTTATTTATTGTAAGTACTTTAATTAAAGAATATATTCTAAAAATTAGAAAAGAACATAATTATTTTATAAAACAAATAATTATTTTAACTCACAATGTATATTTTCATAAAGAAATTAGTTTTATTTCTCAAAGGGAACAATCTAGTAATAGAAAGGATACAAGTTATTATATTTTAAGAAAATATAATAATATCTCTTTTATAAATTATTTTAAAGAAAATCCAATACAAAGTTCTTATGAATTATTATGGAAAGATTTAACAAATGCTATAACTAATGGCAATTCTTGTAAAACAACAATTCAAAATATTATGAGGAAAATATTAGAAAATTATTTTAAAATTTTTGGAGGTGTAAGTGAGGATGAAATTATTAATATGTTTCAAAATCCAGAAGAAAAATATATATGTAAATCATTAATATCTTGGATTAACGAGGGATCTCATACAATTCCAGATGATTTTGAAATTCAAAGTCCCGATTATGAAATAGAAAAATATAATAAAGTTTTTAAAGAAATATTTTTTAAAATGGGCCACGAAGCTCATTATAAAATGATGATGAAAATTTGAAGTTAATAAATTTAATATTTTAATTTTAAATAATAAAAGGCAATAAATGAAAATTTTAGTAGTCGGTGCCGGAATTATTGGTATGAGTTTAGCGTATGAAATAAGAAAAAAATATCCTGAATTTGAAATAATGATTATTGATAAAGAAGCTCACGAAGCATTTCACGCAAGCGGAAAAAACAGCGGAATTTTACACGCCGGCTTTTATTATAGTGCTGATTCACTCAAAGCTAAGCTTACAGCCAGGGGCAATAAACTGATGAAAGAGTTTTGTTATAAAAATAATATTAAAGTAAATGAAACGGGTAAGCTTGTAGTAGCCAAAAATGAAGAAGAAGTAGAAACTCTTTTTGAGCTAGAGCGAAGAAGTAAAGTTAATAATGCCGGGGCTTATATAATTACTGAGGAGGAAGCTGAAAAAATTGACCCAAACGCAAAAACTGTAAAATATGCTCTTTATTCTCCAAATACAGCAAGTGTAAATCCCAGAGAGGTTTGCAGGATTTTGAGAAAAGAGCTTGAAAGACAAGATGTTAAATTTATTTTTAATATGCCTTTTGAAAAATATGAAGAAAGCTATGATTTTTTAATAAATGCGGCAGGGCTTTATGCCGATAAAATTGCTCATAAATTTAACATGGGGCTTGAATATACAATGCTGCCGTTTAAAGGCCTTTATAGGAAATATTTGGGTGAGGATAAAATTAAAACCCAAATCTATCCCGTGCCAAATATTAAAAATCCGTTTTTAGGGGTACATTTTACGCTTATGGCTGATAATACCATTAAAATAGGACCTACTGCAATTCCTGCATTTTGGAGGGAAAATTATGTTGGGTTTGATAGGTTTAATTTAAGCGAATTTATTGAAATTTTAAGCCTTGAAGCAAAACTTTTTATTAAAAACGCTTTTGGTTTCAGGGATTTGGCTTTGTGGGAGATGAGGTATTACAATCCTAAATATTTAATCGAAGAAGCTAAAAAACTTGTTAAAAAACTAAGGGGCGATTTTAAACCTTATCCTCCCGGAATCAGGGCACAGCTACTTAATAAAAAAACAAATGAGCTTATTATGGACTTTTTGGTTGAAAAAAATGAAAATCAAATACATATTTTAAATGCGGTATCACCTGCATTTACGGCAAGTTTTGCATTTGCCGAATATGTAATAAAGGAATATTTTGATAGGTATTTTATTCAAAAACAATAAACTCTCTTCATATCCAGCAGAGATTTTGGTAGATGAAAAGATTTATAAAAATATTGATGAAGTGGATGTAAACGTGATTGCCGGTCTTTCTATGCCAAGTGAGATGATAGAAAAGCTTAGAAAAAAAGGTATTATGTTTTTAAAAATAAAATCTCTTGATGAATTGAAAGATTTAAATATTGATATTAATGTGCCAAAAGAATGGCAAAAAAGAGGGTGGAAGTGTGGCAAGAAAGGTTTTTGATTATAAATTTTTTGTTTTGAAAATTAAAATTAAATATAGTAATTTTGTTACTTTTTGTAAATTTTTTTCAAATTAATTTAATTTTTATAAAAGTAGGGGTTAAAAAATTAAGGTTTGCAACACTATATAAATATAGGGGGACTATTAAATTTTAATAAAAGGGATAAAATGCAAAACAGATATGTAGGAGATATTGGAGATTACAGTAAATTTGTTTTAATTAAAAATTTATTTAATGGAAAATGTGGAATTATTTGGTATTTATATCCAAATGAGGGACATAATAATGATGGTAAATTTAGAAATTATGAAAAATTTGAATTGCAAGATAAAGAAATAGTTGAAATTATGAGCTATTTTTCTAAACACAAAGAAAGTGAAAGAAGTGTTCAGGAATTAGAAAAAATTTTAATTAATAATGGATTTGATTTAACTTTTTTTAGTAATTGTATAGAATGTAACTGTAAATGTCTTTTTTCTAATGTAAATGAACGATTAGAGTATAGAAAAAGTTGGTTTGATAAAGCTTTAAATAAAATGAAAAATTGTAATATTGTTTTTGCTGACCCTGATAATGGTATAGAGGTTAAAAGTTGTCCTTTAGGAGATGTAAAAAGTGGAAAATATATTTATTTTGATGAAATTAGTAAACTTTTAAAAAATCATAAAACAGTTGTAATTTATCAACATTTTGAAAGGTCTAAAACACATAGAGTACTTGTAGACGAAAAAGTTAAAAAACTATATGAAAAAATAGGTAATAATTTTAATTTCTATGCTGTTAAATTTAAAAAAGTATCTCCAAGGGCTTATTTTATTTTAAGTAAAGAAAATTTAGAAAATAAAATTAGAGAATTTTGCGATGAATTTAAAAATGAATTTGAACTTTTAAAAGGGTGATAAAATGCAGTTTAAAAAAATGACATTAAAAGAATGGAATGAAAAATTTGACTGCGGTTTGATAACTTCTTATAGGAGATTTAATAATTGCGGATTTGAAAAAAACATTCCTTGTGAAATTGATGAATTTGGACAAGTAGTTAAAGAAAAACCAAGAGTTTTAACAGATGAAGAAATAAAAAACAGCAAAAGAAATAGAGCTTTGCTAATAGAACTTTTAAGGCTTAGATATAATTTATTATCCGCTTCTTTAAACTCAGAAGATGAAAAAATAAAAGCAATTTTTGTTGTAGATGTCAATAATAAAGGCACATTAAAAAAAGATTTGGCAAAATTGGGAGTTAAATATAAGCAAGATAGTGTGTTGTTTTTACCAAAAGGGACTTTAAATTTTGAGAATAAATTAAAGGCTTATTTAATAGGGACTAATAAATGTTGTAATAATCTTTTAAAATTTGGAGAAATTAAATTGCTTGAGAAAAAAATTTTTATGATTATAAATACTAAAGAATTTTTTTTAGAAGATATTTTGGAAAAACCAAATTTTTTAAAGGTATTTTCAAGCGGCTCCCAAGCTATGGGAGCAAATTTTATAGTTAAATCTTATGAAAAAACAATACCTTTGGAATTAATAAAAGAATTACAAAAAAATATTATTCAATTAATTTCAAAAAGATAAATCCCATTATTAATAGGGTTTTTCAAAAAGTACAATATTTTTTGCTTTGATTTTATTACAAAATTTTAAATAAAGATTTGAATTGTATTTAATAAATAATGCATAGCTTTTATTGGGATTTAATTTTAAATTGTTAACGTGAAAATATTTTTTAAGAATTTATAAATTATTTCACTATAAGAAGAAAAAAAGTGCCGATTGGCAGGTAATTTTTATTTTATCTAATTATAATAGTTTTAATTTCAGTCATATCCTCGATTGCAAATTTAGGTCCTTCCCTTCCGATTCCCGAGAGTTTTACTCCTCCGTAAGGCTGAATGTCAAATCTTAAAGTTGGAATATCATTTACAATAACTCCTCCGGCTTCAAAATCGTCAATCGCTTTTTGCATTAAATCAATTCTGTTTGTAAAGATTGAATATTGGAGTCCATATGGAGAATTATTCATTTTTTCAACTGCTTCTTCATAGCCGTTAACTTTTACAAGGCTTACAATCGGGGCAAATACTTCTTCGCATACTATATTCATATCATCCGTTACATCAGCTAAAATTGTAGGATAAAGGATGTTTCCTTCTCTTTTTCCGCCTGCAATTACTCTGGCACCCTCATTTACAGCCGAATTTATCCAGTTTTCAGCCCTGATTGCCGCCTCTTCGTTAATTAACGGTCCCATAAATGTATCTTCATCAAAAGGACTTCCGACTTTAAGTTTACTTGCTTCTTCACCAAGTTTAGCTGCGAAATCATTATAAATTTTGCTGTCCACATAAATTCTCTGAAGAGAAATACAAACCTGCCCTGAATTTGCAAACGCTCCAACTGCACATCTTTTTGCCGCCCAGTCAAGGTCTGCGCTGTTTTCTACAAAAGTAGCCGCATTTCCGCCAAGTTCAAGTGTTATTTTTTTAATTCCAGCATTTTGAGTAATTATTTTTCCAACAGCTACACTTCCTGTAAAACTGATTTTTCTAGGAATAGGACTTTTTACGAGAGTGCTTCCGACTTCTGCATCTCCATAAACAACACTTAAAGCATCATCAATTGCGTATTTGCTTTCAATAAAAAGTTTTGCAAAAGCATAGGCTGTGTATGGGGCTTCTGGAGTTGGCTTTAATACGACGCTATTTCCTGCAACAAGAGCTGGTCCTATTTTATGTGCTACAAGATTTAGTGGGAAATTAAAAGGAGTTATTGCAACTACTACTCCAAGGGGAACTCTTTTATAAAAAGATGTGGTTTTTGCACCGCTTGGCGTTGCATCTGTTGGAATGGTTTCTCCCACAATATCATAAGCCGCGGCTGCTGTTATTTTTAGGTTTTCTATACATCTTTGAACTTCCACTCTTGATTGGCTTATCGGTTTTGCAACCTCAAGGGTTATGCATTTTGCAAATTCCTCTTTTCGCTCTTCTAGTTTTTTAGCTACATCTTCTATCCATGCAATCCTTTGTGCTAGAGTTGAATTTTTAGTTTTCTTAAATGCTTTTTTTGCAGTTTCAAGTGCTCTTTTTGCATCTTCAGGAGTGCATTTTACATAACGGGTTGTTGTCTCTTTTGTGTAAGGATTTATAATTTCACCAAGCTCTCCATCTTCTTCATTTGAGCCTATCAGTTTTTTAGCCACTAAATCTTTTAATTCTTTTTTTTGATTTTCTTTGAATATATCTATAAATTTTTTGAAAAATTCCATAAATTTTCCTTTTTTCATTAATTATATCAAATTTATGATAAAATTGCTTTTAAAAAAGGCTAAGAATGAATGAGGCTAAATATATTTGGATGGATGGAAATTTTGTTCCTTGGCATGAGGCAAAAGTTCATATTTTAACTCATACACTTCATTACGGAAACGGTGTGTTTGAAGGGACCAGGGCTTATCAGACTGAAGACGGGCTTGCAATTTTTAGACTTCAAGATCATACAAAAAGACTTTTAAATTCAGCAAAAATTGTAAAAATTGATGTACCTTTTAACCAGGAGGAACTTGAAAGAGCCCAGGTTGAATTACTTAGAAAAAACGAATTTAAAGGAAATGTATACATCAGACCTTTAATTTTCTTGGGTTATGGGAAAATGGGTCTTTATCATATAGGAGCTCCTGTGCACGTGGCAATTGCGGCATGGGAGTGGGGTGCCTATCTTGGTGAAGAAGGATTGGAAAAAGGAATCAGGGTAAAAATTTCTTCTATTGTAAGAAATCCTGTAAAATCAACTTTTGGAAAAGCAAAAGCCGTTGCAAATTATCTGAATTCTCAAATGGCAAAATATGAAGCGATTGAATGCGGATATGAAGAAGCTTTAATGCTTGATGAAGAAGGATTTGTGGCTGAGGGAAGCGGGGAGTGCTTTTTTATTGTAAGAGACGGGGTTTTAATTACTCCTCCAAATGATAATTCACTTGAAAGTATTACACAGTCAACCGTTATTGAAATTGCAAAAGAGAGGGATATTCCGGTTGAGAGGAGAAGAATAACAAGAGATGAAGTTTATATTGCAGATGAAGCGTTTTTTACAGGTACCGCAGCCGAGGTTACACCTGTTAGGGAAGTTGACGGAAGAATTATAGGTGATGGTAAAAGAGGAGAAATTACAAAAGAATTGCAGGAAGCTTATTTTGACGTGGTTTATGGAAGAGACAAAGGCTATAAACACTATTTAACGTACATTGAAGGATAATTATGCCAGCAGACTTAAACGAATGGATGAATAAAAACAGTAATAATGACAATAAACCGAAATTCGAACCTCCAAAGTTCGAACCTCCTAAATTTATAAAAGGCTCTAACGGATTTTTATTAGTAATAATTGCAATAATTTTTGTATTCGGGCTTTTATTTAAGCCTTGGGTGATAATTAACGAAGGTGAAATCGGTATTTTAGCTACAACGGGAAAATTTGCAAAAGAACCTCTGTATCCGGGAATGCACTTTTATATACCTTTAATTCAAAAAGTTATTATTGTTGATACCAAGGTTCATATGATAAGTTATAAAAGACTTCAGGAAGTAGGTTCCATGCCTGATAGATACGGAACGATTAAGGTTTATCCTGCAATTAATGTACTTGATGCAAGAGGACTTCCTATCACGGTTGAATTGTCTGTCAGTTACAGGTTAAATCCAAATGAGGCCGCTTATACCATTAAAACATACGGATTAAACTGGGAAGATAAAATAATTAATCCAATTGTCAGGGATGTTGTAAGAAATGTAATCGGAAAATACCCTGCTGAAGATTTACCTGTTAAAAGAAATGAGATTGCTATGCAGATAGAAAATCAAATAAGAGATACTTTAAGTAAAATAGAGCATAAACCGGTAATGTTTGAGAGTTTTCAATTAAGGGATATCATTTTGCCGGAAAATATAAGAAGACAGATTGAAAGAGTCCAGATTGCAAAACAGGAAGCGGAAAGAGCAAAATATGAAGTTTTAAGAGCCAAACAAGAAGCTCAAAAAGAAGCGGCAATTGCTCAGGGTAAGGCAAATGCAGCTAAAATTGAAGCTCAGGGTAAAGCGGATGCAAAACTTATTGAAGCAAGCGCAGAAGCGAAAGCGAACAGTATTATTTCAAAATCTTTGACACAGAATTTATTAAAACTTAAAGAAATAGAGGTTCAGGGTAAATTCAATGAAGCGCTAAAAGCCAATCCTAATGCAAAAATATTTTTAACACCTGGAGGGGCAGTGCCTAATATCTGGATGAATATTGATGATAAAAAAAAGGTTATAAGCAATGGTAACAATTGATTTTGAAAAAAACGGCGGGCTTGTACCGGTTGTTGTTCAAGATGCTGAAACCAATGAAGTTTTAATGCTGGCTTATATGAATAAAGAAGCACTGGAACTGACTAAAAAAACAGGCTATGCACATTATTTTTCCCGTTCCCGCAATAAAATTTGGAAAAAGGGTGAGAGCAGCGGAAATACCCAGGAAGTTAAAGATATTTTAGTAGACTGTGATAATGATACAATTTTGCTTAAAGTTAAACAAAACGGGGTTGCATGTCATACAGGCAGAAAGTCCTGTTTTTTTACAAAACTTGACAGTGGTGAGATTATACTGGACAAAGAGAAAGAAATAGAGTATAATTTCATAGATAAACTTTATCATACTTTACTTGATAGAAAAAATGCTTCTGCTGAAACTTCTTATGTCGCCTCTTTATATAAAAAAGGTGAAAATTCAATTTTAAAAAAAGTAGTTGAAGAAGCAGGTGAATTTTGTTTTGCTATCAAAGATGATAAAAAAGAAGAAATAATTTATGAAGCGGCAGATCTTGCATTTCATACATTAGTGGCTTTGGCATACAAAAATATTCATCCTGAAGCTATTTTGGAAGAATTGAAAAGAAGAGAAGGCGTTAGCGGTATAGAAGAGAAAAGGAACAGAAAAAAATGATTCCTTATTTTACTATTCTTCACTGGTTAACACTCAGTTTTTTTTTAATTTTATTTATATTTTTAACTTTTTTATCTCTGAAAGCTGCAAATAATAATGTTAAGCTTTTAATAAGTATGATATTTGCTTCTTTTTTAGTTACATCTTTTGGGACGGTACTTGGAATTATAGTTTTAGAAAAATATACCAAAAAAGCAGTACTTTTAGATGTAAAATCAAGAAGAGTTTTTCTGAATGAAACGTTAGTAGTAAAAGGTAGAGTAAAAAATATAGGTAAATTTAAAATAAATTACTGTAAGTTAGAAATAAAACTTGTAAATAACGGATGGGGTGGAAAAATTCAAAAAGGAACATTTTTCAAACCAGGTGGACTTAGTATATTCGGTTCAAAAGAAGAGAAAAAACAGAAACCAAATACAATAAAAGTGACTAGGATAATTATCAGAGGCGGATTATTCCCTGGAGAGATTAAAAATTTTTCTGCAATAGTGCCTTATCCTCCGTATTTTTCTAATACCTATATAAATTATAAGTTGTATTGTCATTAAAAATAAAAAAGGAAATAAATGAATTTTAGCGATTTTAATTTAAAAAAAGAAATATTAAAAAGATTGGAAGAAATCGGTTTTGAAAAACCGTCTCCAATTCAGGAAAAAGCAATTCCTCTAGTATTGGAAGGAAAAGATATTGTAGCGCAGGCTCAAACAGGTACCGGTAAAACAGCGGCTTTTGGACTTCCTATTTTGAATATGCTTGAAAATGGTGATAAAGCATTAATAGTAACTCCGACAAGAGAACTTGCCATTCAGGTTAGTGAAGAAATATACAGATTTGGAAAAAATTTGGGAATTCACACTGCCACAGTTTATGGTGGAAGCAGTTATAACAGACAAATTTCACAAATTAAAACATCTCAGGTTATCGTGGCAACCCCCGGAAGACTTATTGATTTGCTTAACAGCGGGAAAATAGATATATCTCCTAAATTTGTAGTGCTTGACGAAGCTGATGAAATGCTTGATATGGGATTTTTGGATGACATAAAAGAGATTTTTAAATTCGTGCCAAATGATGCCCAAAAACTGCTTTTTTCAGCAACAATGCCAAAAGAGATTTTAAATCTTGCAAAAACTTTTCTTAAGAACCCTGAATTTGTAAAAATTACAAAGCAAAATGTAACTAATGAAAATATTAAAGAATTTTGTTATGTAATAGATGAATATGAAAGAAAAGATGCCTTAATCAGGCTTATTGATTATAAAGCACCAAATAAAGCAATAGTTTTTTGTAGAACTAAAAAAGACGTTGATGATATTGCCGAATATTTAAAAGGAATAGGATTTAATGCAAGCGGACTTCACGGTGATATGGAACAGAGAAAAAGAGAAACAATTATTAAAAATTTTAAATCCAATAGACTCGATATTTTAGTGGCTACCGATGTGGCTGCTAGGGGACTTGATGTAAATGATGTAACGCATGTATTTAACTATCACCTGCCGCTTGATCCTGAAAGTTATGTGCACAGAATCGGAAGAACAGGAAGGGCAGGAAAAGAAGGTATGGCAATTTCACTTGTAACGCCGCATGAATTTAAAGCACTTAGCAGAATTCAAAAAATTTCTAAAATTACACTTAAAGAAATACCTACACTTGAAGATGTAAAAAATACAGAAATTAAAAAAATAATAGAAAAAATAAATTCAGTTGATTCAACGCCTAAATCTATTGAAATAGTGGAAGAGCTTCAAAATGAATTTGATTTATTAACAATTGCCACTAAATTTGCTACATTGCTTTTTGAAAAAGAAAGCAGTGGTAAAGAAAAAATTGGAAAAAGTTTGAAAGAAGCAAAAAGATTGATTGAAAGGGAAAATTCTTATAATTCCAATTCAAGAAACAGAGGCAGAAATCAAAGAAACAGCAGATATAATAGAGGAAGCAGAGGCAGAAGAAGATAATTATTTTTCTTTTTTAGCCTTTTTTAATACGTGTTTATCCAAAACAACGCATCCAAAAATTCCCTCATACACTTTAATATCATTAATTTTCCCTGTAACTTTTACTTCCCATTTTCTTTTTTCTTTCATTAAAACTTCACTTTCAAATATTACACTCTCACCTACTTTTACAGGTGCTAAAAATTCGCTTTGGCTTCTAACAAGTACCACATAGGGTTCATTAACAGTTGCCATTGCGCAAAAATCAGCTGCACCAAATGTAAATCCTCCGTGAATTAACCCATATTCATCCACCGACATTTCTTCAGTTGTATCTAAAACAACTTTTGCGTAATCTTTTTTTAATTCTACTAATCTTCCGTATTTTGGTAAAAATTTTTTATGGGTTTTTAATTCAATTTCTAAGTTATCCATTTATTCTCCTATTAAGTTTTTTATTATTTTATCTAAATCTTTTTGAACGAACAATGGTTCATATTTTTTCATAAAAGGGTGCGAAATTTGAAAATAACTATCATCAAACAAATTAATAGCCCAATTGTAATTAATATTGTTTTGTTCTAGATAAAATTTATTGAGTAAAAAATCATTTATCATTCCAAGACGACTTGAAATTACCAAAAAAAGTTTAGCATCAAAAAATTTTATAAAATCTATCATTTTAAAATTTTCACTAACAGGTACCAAGAGTCCTCCGGCTCCTTCTATTAATAATATATCACACAATGGTTTTATTTTTTTATAAGCGTTTTTTATTTTTTCAAAATCTACTTTTCCGGCAACAATGGGGGCTGCAGGCAGAGAAAATTGAATTGGAACTATATCGTTAATTGTTAAATTCTTTAAATTTTTATTATACTTTATAGCTTCTTTATATAATTTTGTCCCGTCAGCCGGAATATCTTTAACGCCCGTTTCGATAGGCTTCATAACCCCTATTTTGTATCCTTGTTGTGAGAGGGTTTTTATCAGTTTTAATGTGGTGTAAGTTTTTCCGGCATCCGTATTGTTTGCAGAAATAAATATATTCATTTTATTCCTTTTTGTATAATTATAATAAAAAAGGCAATTTATGGCTGATGAAGAAAAAACCGAAGAGCCCACCTCCCGAAAAATTGAAAAAGCAAAAGAAGAGGGGAATGTTCCAAAATCAGTTGAGACTGCGGGATTTATTGTTTTATTTTTAGCGCTATTGGTACTCTTTTTTTATGTTAAATATATACTTTTTTATTTTGAAGATTTTTTTAAATATTTTTATTCTTTTATCGGGGTTGAAATTACAAAAGAGGCAATTTTTAATATTTTAATAAAAGGAACTTTTTATTTTTTTATTATAATGTTTCCTATATTTCTGGTTGTGGTAATTGCCGGAATAATAGGAAATGTAAGTCAGTTTGGATTTTTATTTACCACAAAAGTTTTGATTCCTAAATTTGAAAAATTAAATCCTGTTAAAGGTTTTAAAAATCTTTTTTCTATAAAAAAATTGGTTGAAGGTATTAAGACTACTCTTAAAGTATTTATAGCCTTTTTTGTAGGATTTGAAATTTTTCTGAGCTTTTTTCCTCAAATGCCAAAACTCGCATTAATGGATTTTTTTAATCAGATAAAATGGCTTGAAGAAAAAGTAGTTTTAATAATATTATCAATGTTAGCAGTATTTTTTGTGTTTGCGGTAATTGATTTTATTTATCAAAGATATACATATAAAAAATCCCTTAGAATGAGCAAACAGGAAATTAAAGACGAATTTAAACAGACTGAAGGTAATCCGGAAATTAAGGCAAAAATAAGACAGCTTCAAAGAGAAATGGCAAAAAAAAGGATGATAGCGGAAGTTCCAAAAGCTGATGTTGTAATTACCAATCCAACTCATTATGCAGTAGCTCTTAGATATGATAAAACAAAAGACGAAGCTCCAAGAGTTATAGCAAAAGGTGTTGATAATTTAGCAATTAAAATTAAGGAAGTGGCAAGGGAAGCAGGAGTTATGATTGTTGAAAATCCTCCGCTTGCAAGGGAACTATATAAGTTAGTGGATATTGATGAAGTTATACCACCGAAACTTTATAAAGCAGTAGCGGAGATTTTAGCTTATGTATATAAAGCTAAATTAAAATGATGCACCGATAGAGAAATCAAAAGTTCTTGTATCATCTCCGTCTTCTTTTTTAATTGGTTTAGCAAAAACTAAAGTCAGAGGTCCTACAGGAGTTATCCAGTTGATTGCAATACCTGCTGATGCCCTTGAAATATCTAGGCTTTTTTCCCCAACAGCACCGTAATCCACAAAAGCACTTGCCCATAACTTTATTTTTCTATTGATAGGAGTTGAAATTTCAGGACCGGTGACAAATTCATATTTACCACCTATATAGTTTCCGTTGTTATCTTTTGGTGAAATTGAATAAGAGCTAAATCCTCTAACACTCCCGATTCCCCCTAAATAAAATTTTTCATCAATTGGTAAATATCCGTTATCTTTGATGGCTCCTGCTTTTATTCTGTATTTTAATATTGCATATGTTTTATATGTTGAATTTTTTAAAGGATAGAAATATTTAAAACTGCCAATTGTTTTTGTGAATCTTTCGTCACCCCCAATTCCTGCGAATTCTATGCTTGCACTGGCTTTCATACCAAGAGTTGGAAAAAAATAATTATCTGTAGAGTTATATCCCAACGAACCTATTATATAACTTTTAGTACTACTAGGTTTTAGATAGTCAAGTTCCGTTTCATCATAATTTGTTAATTTTATTTTGGTATATCCGTACGTAACATTGGCGCTTAAATTCCTACTTAACATTTTACCGATACCTAATGTGAAACCTCTCTTTTTAGAGGTATATGAGAGACCTTCAAATTCATCATTAAAAATAGATGTATTCATGGAATATTTGCTGTCAAATACCCTTGGGTTATACAGTGATATTGAATATGTTTTATTTGTTGCCGATAAATCAGCACTTGCTGAAAGTTTTTGTCCGCTTCCAAAAATGTCTTTTTCAGTAATAGAAAAGCTTACCCCAAATTTAGAATAGCTTCCATAACTGATTCCGGCTTTAAGTGTTCCGCTTAATCCTTCTTTTACTTTTACATTCAAATCGATTTGATTGTTTGAAACTTTTTTCTCTTCAATTTTTACATCTTCTAAATAACCAGTTCTTTGAAGGGCGTATTTTGAATCAGTTATATTTTGATAAGAATATTTGTCTCCAGGTGCTATAAAAATATTTCTTCTGACAACCCTGTCAAGTGTTTTATTGTTCCCTGAAATTGTCACATTTCTGATATATACGATTTCTCCGGGAATTACTTTATATATAATCGTGGCATAATTGCCTTCTTTTTTGATATTCGGATATACATTTACATAAGCATATCCTTCATTTTGAAAAGCGTGTTTTATATTGTTTAAATCTTCTCTCATAGCTGAAATATTAAAATATTTATCCGGTTTTAATTCCAGTTTTGGAAGTTTTACTTTTATATTTTTTGGATAATCAATGGATATTTTTTTTATTATGTATCTTTTCCCCTCATAAATTTTATAATCAATTGTTGAAGAATAATTATCCATATTTACTTTAGCAAGAGGCATTTGAACTTTTGAATCCATATATCCCAAATTAAAATAAAAGTTTTGAATGTTGTTTCTATCTTCGGGTAATTTAAATACATTGAGTTCACCTGCGTTGAAAAATGGTAAAAAAGACCAAAAAGTTTTCGGCTGGTTTTCAATCAGGTCAATTAAATCACTTTTATCAATTTGTTTTACCCCGTAAAAATTTACATCTTTTATATTTATTTTTTTACCCTTTACAATAATAACTTTAATAGCGAGTTTTGTTGGGGTTATATAATTTTTTTCAATATTTATATATGTATTAAAATATTTTTTAGCCAGATAATACTGTTCTATAAAATCTTTCAGTTTTTCAAAAATTTCTTTTTTGTAAATTTCACCTTTTTTAGGCATAATATTTTGTTCTTTAAGCAGTTTTTTAAGGTCTTCTGAGAGGTTTTCAAATTCTAATTTAGAAATAATTGGTTTTTCTTGACAAATAAATGTAAGTTTATTATTCGTATAATCAGCTTTTATTGTTTTAAAATATCCTGTTTTATATAAATTTTTAATGCTTTCATCTATTTTTTTTAAATCTAATTCATCACCTTTATGAATTGTAATAATTGTATTAGCGGTAATTGGGGAAATATGTATTAATCCTTTGTATTCTATTTGATTAATATTTGCTAATAATATGAATGGGATAAATGTAATTATCTTTTTCATTAAAATCCTTTTTTCAAATTAAAAGCAATTATACCAAATATGTGATATAATTTTTAAAAAAGAGGTATGATGACTTGTGGCATTATAGGTTTAGGATTAATGGGAGGGAGTTTTGCCTTAGCTACAAAAAAATATTTTAAAAAAATTTTAGGCGTTGATCATAACCCGATCCATCAAAAAGAAGCTTTAAAATTAGGGCTGGTTGATGAAATAGCGGAACTTAAAGATTTAGAAAAAGTGGATGTGATTATTATTTCAATTCCAATTAGAGGGATTATAAGTGTTTTAAAAGGACTTTCAAAATTAAATTTAAAAAAGAATGTTACTATTATTGATTTTGGTTCTACAAAAGAGAGTATTGTAAAAAATTGCCCGAAAAATATAAGAAAAAATTTGGTTGCGTCCCATCCTATGGCCGGGACTGAATATTCTGGACCTCAGGCGGCGATTGCAGATTTATATGAAAACAAAGTAATGGTAGTTTGTGATATTGAAGACAGTGGAGAAGTTCAGAAAAATACTGCAATTGATATTTTTAGATTTTTAAAAATGAATATAAAATTTATGAAATCAAGCGAACACGACAGACATGCAGCTTTTATTTCCCATATGCCTCATATTGTAAGCTTTTCACTTGCAAATGCCGTATTAAACCAGGAAGATAGGGAACACATTGTAACTCTCGCAGCCGGGGGATTTAGAGATATGAGCCGCCTTGCAAAAAGCAATGCTAAAATGTGGGAAGATATATTCAGGGAAAATAAAAAAAATTTATTAGATGCTATTGAAGCTTTTAAAAGTGAGCTAAAAATAGCTAAAAATTTAATAGAAAATGACAAATGGGATGAACTTAAAAAATGGATGAAAAAAGGAAATGAACTGCATAAGATAATGTAAAACTTAGAATTATTTAATTTTTTCTTTTAAATAATTTTCTACAATTTTTTTTAATTCAATTTGTGGAGTGTTTTTATATTTTTCACAAATTTCTTTAGATTTTTGAGAGTAATTAGATAAACCTTTACCCTCTAGGAGATATTGAAAGTTACTTAATTTCATTTTCATACTATTAATTCACATTCCTAATTTTTCTACAATAGTTTCAAATGAATAAGGAAGTTTTTTATCAGAATATTTATAAAGATAAAGAGCTACTATTTCATCTTTTTTATTCCATTTATGTTTCATATTTTCTCCTTAATAAGTTTTTATTTCTTCTAAAATTTCTCTATCTGCTATGTTAAATAATAACATTTCTGTAAAAAATGGATAATCTTTAACTTTAATTTTTTTATTTAGTTCTTTTAAAATAATTATCTCTTTTGAAAAAAGCAGTGAATGTATTTTGTGAATAAATTTTTTATATTCTTCATAAGCTATTTGGTCTTTTTTATAAAATTTTGGTTTTGAAAAATGCTTTTTTAAAATATGTTTTATTGGATAATTATTTAATTTAGTATTTATCCCTTGAGGTTGAGGAAAAAATTTATCTCCTCCTGATTTAAAAATAAGATAATTTAAAGAATAAATAACTCTTGAGTCATAAATAATATTCGTTTTTATATTTTTAAATGAATTTATTTTACTCCAGCTAGCTATTCTTTTAAATGGATATTTTTTTAATTTTAAAGCTTGTATTATTTGGTAAATAGAGTTTGTTTTAATATTTCTAATTCCACCCCATTTTTTTACAATCCATTCAGCGATTTTAAAAAAATCTTTTTCTTCATCATTTAAATCTTTGTTAACTATAAATTTTAATCCTACATCTTTTATAAAATTGCTATTATTGTAATTAAAAAAGAAATTATTATATTCATTTTTGTAATATGGATAAGTTTTTATATCAACTCTTTTAAACCAATTAGAATTTTTTTCTAAATAATCAATTGGATTTTGATTGCATAATTCTTTTAAATTTTTTACAAGTTTATTTTTCATTATTTATCCTTAAAAAATACCTAATGCTTCCAAATCCAATAGCTTTTGATTTTTCAATCTCTTTTATTTCTTTTTCACTTATTATTCCGCCAAGGGCTATAGTGTTTGGAAAAATTTCACAGATTTCATTTAGTTTCTCAATTCCTAATCCATCTCTTCCTTTTGAATTGAATACAGGAGAAAAGGTAATATAATCAAATCCTAAATTTTTAGCTTTTTTTACTTCTTTTATTGAATGTGTAGAGGCTATTTTTATTTTACCATGATATTTTTTTGCTAAATCCATTTTTGATGTTGGAAAATGGATTCCGTCAAAATATTTGAGCAGTTTTTCATCTTTTAAATCATCATAATTTATAAAAATTTTTGAATATTTTTTTGCAAATTTAGCAAATTCAATAATTTCATTTAAATTAAAATATTTTTTATTTCTGTAACATACAAAATCGGGTTTATAAGTTTTTATTGCTTTAAATGTTTGTTGTATTGGGTAATCTGAAGAAGTTATAAAATAGGAAAGCACAAGAAGAGTTTTATTCTAATGTTTCTTCTTGTCCTGTTACCGCTCCATAAATATATACATAAGTCAATACCATAAAAATAAATGCTTGTAAAAATGCTGAAAAGCTCATTAGCGCATATCCTGCAAGTGGGAATACCCAAGGAGCTAACATTAATAATACTAATAAGAATAAGTCGTCACCTTTAATGTTACCAAACAACCTGAATGAAAGTGAAATAATTCTTGAAAAATGTGAAATAACCTCAACCGGAAACATAAGAGGAGAAAGCCATTTAACCGGTCCTGCGAAATGTGCGATATAATGCCCTAATCCCTGAGCTTTAATACCTTCATAATGGTAATATAAAAATACGATTAATGCTAAAGTTAAAGTTAAGTTTACATTTCCTGTAGGCGGCTCAAATCCCGGTACTATTTCCATTAAATTGCCCATAAAAATAAAGATTGCCAAACTTCCTGCAAGAGGTAAATATTTTCTTGCAACTTTTTCATTTGTAATATCACTTCCCACATATAGTATTCCGTTAATTACAGCTTCCATTACATTTTGACATCCATTTGGAACAATTTGTAAATTTTTTGTAGCAAGTTTTGCAACTAAAATGGCTAAAAATGCCGCAAGTAATGTGTGTACAATTAATTGAACTTCTTGTGAATGGCCTAAAAATCCAAAAATGAGCCAGATTCTATCTTCCATTAATAGTCCTTTTTTAGTGTAATTGTATCAAATTTAAGATTTAATTAAAACATTTTTTTATTATTTTTACAAATTTAATTTAAATTGTCCAATTCTGTAAAGTGCAAAGTCATATTTAAGTGGATCAGTAGGATCAAATTTTTTTAAATTTTGAGTAAGTTCTATTGCGCTTTGCAAATCATAGCTTTTTCTTTTAAGGAGGCCTAATTTTAGAGAAACTTTGTGAGTGTGGGTATCAAGCGGAATTATCAAATCACTTTTTTTGACCCCTCTCCATATTCCCAGATCCGGTTCAGTGTCTCTTACCATCCATCTTAAAAACATATTCCATCTTTTATAAGGGCTCACTCCTTTTGTTTTATGAGGGGGGATTTTGCCTATTATAAATTCATAACCTTTTGAATTATATGGATTTATTTTATAAATTGTTTTTATTATTTCTCTTAATCCGTCAATTACATTGTTTTCTTTTTTATATCCTTTTAAAAACAGTTCATTTAAAGAAAACTCTTTTTTCATTAGATATAACGTTTTAAAAAATTCTTTAACATCTTCTTTTGTCTGGAATCTGTAATATAAATTTTTCGGAATTTTTCCTGTTTTAAAAAAACTATAATCAATTGAATTTAAAAATTTTAAAATTGCTTTTACATTTCCGTAAGCAAAAAGGGCGGCAATCAATGCAATATATTCATCATTATATTTTTGGGCTATCATAACGGGATCTAATTTTTCTTCATTTATTTCGTATATATTGTTTTTAATTAATTTATCAAGTTTTCGTTTAATATTAATCAATTTACCCCTTTTTGGTATAATTATATAAAAAGTGGAGGTAATTATGGTAATCAGAGGTAATACGAATATTGTTAAAGTTTATGATTATAGTTATTTAATAAATTTAAATGAATATGATTTGAGTGATTCCAAAGATCTTGAAAGATTAAATGATGCGGTTGTTTCATTTTTGGATTCAGGTGAAGCGGAGGCTTTGAGTCTAAATGAAGAACTAGTCGGCGTTAATCCGGACGGGACGGAAATTGAAATAGAAAATAATGTATATACAGCCGAAGAAGTTGATTATGACAATAAAAATGTAAATAATATAATAAACGAAAATTTTAAAGTGGGAGATGTTGTTTTACTTCTCAGGGCGAACGGTGAGGGGTATTTTGAATATGAAGTTAATCCAAAAGTTGATGAATTGAAAATCGGATATACCGCCTGTGACATGGAAGCGCCAGATAACGAATTTTATAATAATTTCTGTGATTTACTTTTACCTTATTCAGTTACAGTAAATGGTGAAAAAATAGAAATAACTGCAAATAATTTTTATCCAAAATCTGAAATGACGGCGGAACTTTATGTGGTTAAAGAAGAAGAGGGGGTTAAATTTTTAGATAAAGTAAGTGAACTTGATGTAATGCACTTTGGCTGGGATTTGTTTGAAGATATTATTCAGGTAGATTACGACGAATCTAAGTGATATTAAACAGGGCATCAAGCATTTGATTAATAGTTGTTATCACTTTAGCATTTGCTTGATATCCCCTTTGGAATTTTTCAAGATTTATTAATTCTTCATCTATATTTACTCCGCTTACACTGTAATATTGGTTTGAAATATTTGTAAATAGTGTTTCGGCCACTTCTTTTTTAGAAGTTATATTTTGTGTATTATTTGCAAGTTTTCCTGTAATGTTTCTGTAATATTCAAAAATTGTTTCATTAGTGGTACTCTTATTTTCATAAAAATTAATTTTTTCAAATTGAAGCTGTAAAATAGAATTTGCAATTTTATTATCACCGGAACTAGGGGTTTTATTTGCCTGAATTTTACTCGGTGTTTCATATAGTTCTTGTTTTATATCGATGTTTTTAGCACTGTTTCCTTCAAAAAATTTATTAAATCCGACGGTCCCTCCAAATTTAGCGCTGTCGTTATCAATTCCCACATATGTGTTTTCATCAGTTTTTTTAGATAAAACAAATTTACCATTTAAATAGGTTGCATTGTAATAATCATCAACGTCGTTATTTTGATTGTTGTCTTTATTGTCATCAATGTTTGGTGTGTTTATTTGAGAAATAATCCCTTCAATAGTTGAAAATTTTGGGTCATTTGAATTCATGTTTACAATAATTTTCCTGTTTGCAATAATTTCACCTTTTTCATTGTATATGACCAAATTAAAAGAACCGTTTTCAATAGAAAGAGGAAGCTTTTCGTTTATTTTTTTTAAGGGCATATATTCTATTTCGTTTAGTGAGCTAAAAAGAGTTGCCCCGTCATCTTTTACTAAAATTTTGGAAGATTCTTCATTTGAAACACTTGCTGTAAAATTTCCATTACTATCATATGAACCTTTTACAAATTTTAATTGGCCATTTACCAGTTCCGCTCCATAATCTGCATTGTTATTGTTATTATAAATTTTGTTATTGATATTTTTTATTACATCATTTATTGAATTGTTTTTATCTACAGATACGGTAATGTTTTTTACAAAATTTCCTTTCTCATCATATATATTTAAAATTATGTTTCCGTTTCTTACCGGATGGGTTAAAATGTTGTTTAACATACTTAAAGGTTTGTCTGCTAAATCAGGAGAAATTGTAATAGGTACATTTATTTGGTCAGTTGATACTTGAGGTTGAGCTGCTTGAGAATAGAGAGAATTTACATTTTTAATCAGGCTGCTTGCAAATGTGTCCAGTTTGTTTAAAATTTCGCCAATAATTCCATCAATCGGTTCTCCGTTTTTATTGATTTCTTTTCCTCTTATACTTAAAAGTCCGCCTATTTCTCCGCCTTTTATATCTTTTGTAACATTAACTAAAGTATGGTCTTCTTTTTGAATGTTTATATCAATGTTTCCTTGATTATCCGTTAATTTTATAGGATAATAGTTTGAATTATCAAGCAAAGAATATCCTCCAAGGGATATAGAATAACTTTTTTCATAATCTATATTTGAACTCCCGCCTGATTTAAATGATTTAAGACCATTTTTATATATTTTTACATTTATTAATTCTTTTAATCTTTTTTCAAGTTTATCCCTTTCGTCCCTTAAGTCATTTGCGTGATTAATATTGTTTGCCTCATGCGCGGTTATACTTTTATTTAAGTCTGCTATCTTTTTAATAATATTATTAATTTCGTCAGCTTTTGTTTTTATTTCATCGTTTATACTTTTTTGAATGTCTGTTACTGAATTTCTGACTTCTTTTATAGAATCAACTAAAATTTTTGTTTTTGAAGCCAAATCGACTTTTACACTTGAATCATTCGGATTTGAAGCCAAGTTTTGCCATGCATCAAAAAAATCTTTTAAATTTTTATAAATTCCGTTATCTGTCGTATCAGGAAAATATGTTGAAATTTCCTGTAAATACTGCTCCTGTGTGGATAAATTTTGCAAATTTGAAGAAGCATCTGTATATCTGTTGAATAAAAATATATCTTTAATTCTTACAATGCTTTGAATTTTCACTCCAAGTCCTATATCACCTGGAGTGGTGCTGACACTTCCTAAAGCTGATATCTGTGCCCTCTGTCGGGTATAAGATTTATTTGAGGCATTTGCAATATTGTTTGATGTTACATCAATTGCTTTTTGATGAACATTAAGCCCTGTCTGGGCGATATTAAAAGCAGAAGATATTCCCATATTAACCCTTTAAACTTAAATTAGAATTGGAAAAATTTTCATTACTGTAAGTTATAGGTTTTTCGTTTTTCAGCTCTTTTATTAAAGCATTATAAAAATTGGCAACACTGAGGGCTAATTTTGAAAATTTTTTATGAAGGGTATAAAATTCGTTTAGTTTTTCCCTGAAAGTGTCAAATAAAATCTCTTCATCGGCAGAAAAAATTTCTTCGACAGGTTTGTTTCTGCTAACCAGTATTGAATCGATTTCACTCTTTAAAGAAGAAAATTTTTTTGCTAATATCTCTTTTTCATCCGTATGGGAAAAAACAGTTTCATGGTCTGCACTTTTTATGGCATATATATCTTCAGTTGTTATTGATATTAATTTATCTAAAATATCGTTAATTTGATTTAATTTTTCTATAAGCATAACCCTTCCTTTTTTAGGAAGGGAGAAGAGATTAAAGAAGGGTTTTGGCTAAAGCTTTTGCAGTTTTATCTAAGTCTATTTTATATGTCCCAGATTCTATCTGTTTCTTAATCTCTTCTACCCTTCCAGATTTTTCAGTGTTTTGTGTTTTTTTAATATTTTTTTTATCCGGTTGGGTAGATACTAGATTTGTCTGGTTTAATCCAATTCTTGATATCATTTATAAACCTTTTTTATTGATATTCTACCCAACCATATCGGCAAATTTCAAATTTTCTAAATACTTTTTTTAAGATAATTAAATAAAAGTTCAGAATATCCGAAATTGCCGCTTATCTGTTTTGAAATTTGTTCTATCTGCATGGATTTATAAATTTTTTCTCCGGGAGTTTCTGGAAAAAGTTTTGATTCTTCCTTTAGAGCTTTTTTTAAGAAAAAATTTAATATTTCACTTTCGAATGCATCACAGTTTTGTTTTAATTTTTTTAGATTTTTTTCTTTTAAATTTATTTTATGATGAATTCCTATACTAATATCATAATTGCTCATTTTCCTGCTCCTTAATTAATAATCAGTTTAGCATTTATGGCATTACTAGCTTTTAAATTTTCTAAAATAGCTATAATGTCCTGAGGTGAGGCATTAAATTTTTGAAACATCTGTGTTAAATTTAAAATAGTTGTCTCTTTTTTAATTTTTATAACAAAATCGCCGTATGTTATTACTGTCGGTTTTACAGTTATATCACTTCCAGCAACAACTGTTCCTGTTCTTTCATCTATCACTATCACATCTGGCATTTGTGTGGAAATTTTAGTATTTTCAACTTCTGCCAAAAATTCAGGCATAGATAAATTTTTCGGTTTTTTTAATTTTATGGTTCTAGGATCTACAGCGACCGCAACCTTTTCTTTAAATTTTTTATTTAAAGCATTTTGAATATTTATTGCAAGATCAAAATCGCTTCTTTTAAGTGAAAGTGTTGCATAGTTTTGATGATATAAATCCCAAACAACAGCTCTCTCAACTGTAGCACCGTTTGGAATTTTTACGGTTGTAGTAAAGTGTTTTTGTTTAAGGCCCCCTTTTAAATTAAATCCGCCCATACTTACAGGCCCCTGGGCAAGGGCATAAATTTTTCCGTTTACACCTTTTAGTGGAGTTATAAGCAATACTCCGCCTTCCAGTGAGGTCGCATCACCGATTGATGAAATAGTTACATCAATTTTATCCCCTTCCCTTGCAAAGGGTGGAAGTGTGGCGGTTACCATTACAGCGGCTACATTTTTAGATTTTATGTCTTTTGGGTCAAGTTTTACATTTACGTTTTTAAGAAGGTTTGAGAGTGTCTGGTTTGTAAATTTTGATGATGTTGAATCCCCTGTGCCGTTAAGCCCCACTACTAATCCGTAACCGATTAACTGGTTGTCTCTTACACCTATAATTGATGATACATTTTTTATTTTGTCGGCAAAAAGATTGGTTGAAATAAAAATATAAAATATTGCAAAAAAAGCTAAAGTCAAAGCTCTTTCAAAACCATCAATTTTTGTCATTTACTGCCTTTTTATAATAGGCAGCAAAAAGCATTCCAATTTAATTGAAAAATGGATAATGAAAAATGTAAAATGGAAAATAAAAAATATAGAAGAGATGATGTTTTAATTATCCGTTATCAATTATCCATTTTATATTAATTATATGTATCTGACTATCAAAACGCCATCTTTTTCATAAAAATCATATACATTTTTTTCTGTTTTAAGTTCTTCTATAAAATCTTTATCATAATTTTTATATTCCACAATTTTAAATTTTTTAACAGGTTTCATCTTAATTAGAGCAGCCACCCATAAAATTCCGATAATTCCGCTTATTATTAAAAATAAATTTAAGGCGTTGTGTTTCATAAAAATTCCAGCAAACGCTCCGCCAAGAAAAATTCCAAGATATTGAATCGTATTTGAAGTTGAAAGCGCGGTGGCTTTTTGGTTTGCCCTTGCCACTTTGCTTACAAAGCTTTGAAGAACCGGTTCTAGCATATTAAACCCAAAGAAAAATATAATTACCGCTAAAAAGTCTGTTGTTACATTTTCTATTGAATATAAAAATAGTGACAATGTAATGAGTGTTGCACTTAAAACAAAAACAAATTTTCCTTTTTCTTTTTTCTCAGCCAAAATCGCTCCAAGGGGAAGTGCAAAAATACCTATAATTAATGCCGGAATATAAACTTTCCACAGATCCATTTTATCCCAGCCCAGATTTTTTGTAAAAATTATCGGTGTTATCATAAAAAATACGGTCATCAAACCTTTTTGCATAAATCCTGAAAAGAAAAGTTTTAAAAGTTCTTTATGGGTTAAAATCTCTTTCAGACTTGCTTTTGGCTGATGATGCACTATATGTGGAGCCGCTGGAATTTTTGCAATAACAAGCCAGATAGAAAAAAGTGCAAGTAAAGCTGTTAATAGAAAAAGTTTATCAACACCCCATTTTGCTCCTATTGTCGGTCCTAAAACCATAGAAAGTGCAAAGCTTAAAGCAATAAACTGACCCATTCTTGCAAATGCTTTGGCACGCGTTTTTTCATCCGTCAAATCTGCAATATAAGCTAAAATCACTCCGCCTATTGCCCCGGCTCCCTGAAGTAATCTTCCAAAAATCAGGGTATAAATATTATCACTGAATGCACACACCAAACTTCCTAAAAAAAGTAAGCTAAGTCCTATAATTAAAATTTTTTTCTTATCGTAATTATCAGCCCATTTTCCAAAAGGAATTTGTAAAAACACCTGGGAAAGGGCATATGCACCCATTGCAATACCTACATTAAAACTGTTGGCATCCTGCAGTGACAAGGCATATAAGGACAAAAGGGGCATTACAATAAAAAGTCCTAAAAATCTGATAGCCATTAGAAGTGATAAATAGACCATTTATATCCTTTTTTTTATTAGTTTAATACCATTTGTTTAAATTTATGTTAATTTGATTTTTTGTTTTTTTCTGTTTTCAAAATAGACAGCTTCGCTAAATCCTAAATTTTTAGCCATCTTGATAACTTCATTTATTTTATATCCAACATCCTCTGGTTTGTGGGCATCGCTTGAGAATGTAATATCTATTCCTTCATCCCTTATCATTTCAAGAAGTTTAGTTGAAGGATAAATCTCTTTTACGGGTTTTCTGAGCCCTGCTGTGTTTATTTCGACTGCCATACCCGCCTTTTTAATTTCTTTGATTGCATTTTTTGCAATGTCTTTTATATTTTTTTTAGGCTTAAATCCGAAAACTTTTACCAAATCAAGATGTCCTACTATGTCAAAGAGGCGTGATTTTGCCAAATCCTGAATTTTTGAAAAATATTCTTCATAAATATCATCTACATCTCTGTTGTGCCACTCTTTTATAAATTCGGGATTGTCGAATCCCCAGTTGTCTAGGAAATGAACGCTGCCAATCAAATAATCCACATTTCTTTCAAGCACTCTTTTATCCACATAAGGGGTAAAATCAACTTCATATCCCAAAAGTATTTTTATTTTGTCTTTGTATTTTTCTTTGAGTGATTTTATTTCTTTTTCATATTTTGGCATATCGGAAAAACTCATTCTGTATTGTTCATCAAACTCCATTGAGGCATGATCTGCAAATCCGTAAATTTTAATATTTTTTTCAATGGCTTTTTTTACATATTCCTCAGGATTTCCTGTTGCATGCTTGCAAAGCGGGGTGTGATTGTGAATATCTATCATCAATTTTGCCTTTTTTATTGAAATTATATATAATTAATCAAAAAAATGGGGTGTGTTATGACACAGGAAGAATTAGACGCTTTAATGGCGGGCGGTTTGGATGATATTGATGAAATAGAAGACGAAGTTAATGAAACTGAAGTAAATAATAAAAAAAATGAAAATAAAGATAGCGAATACACAGAAGACGAACCTATAACTCCTCCTCCTGCAGATGATAAACACAAAGTTGTAGCCCAGCTTGATGAGGTTACAAAAGAGAGTGAGGAAAAAGCAGTTGAAATTTTAGAGAAAATGGATGAAATTTCTGCCACTATTACGGATACCAATGAAAAAATTCAAAAAATAATTGAATTTTTAAATGAACAAAAAGAGCTTTTTACAAAACTTCATAATGCATTTCCTCATATTAAAAAATTTGAAGAAGAACTGCAAAAAATAGATGAAATGATACAAATTGCAAATAAAATAAGCGAAGAAAATATAAATGCGGAAAATGAAATATTCACCGTTATGGATATAATGCAGTATCAGGATATTCACAGACAGAAGATTGAAAGGGTTATTAATATAATGAGAGCTTTAATAAAATATATGAACAGACTTTTTGAAGGCAAAATTGAAGATGAAAAAAGAGTAAAAAGTGCTAAACATCTTCAAGGAGATGAAACAGAAGAGGTTGTGAGCGATGAAGATATTGAAAAATTACTTGCAGAATTTGGAGCAAAATAGTGATTGAATTACTCTCGCCCGCAGGGGATTTTGAAAAGTTAAAAATAGCCATTGAATACGGGGCAGATGCCGTATATGCAGGTGTCAGCCATTTTTCCCTCAGATGTCACAGCGGAAAAGAGTTTGATTATGAAACATTTAATAAAGCCGTAAAATATGCCCATAATAAAGGAGTTAAAGTTTATGCCACTGTAAATGCTTTTCCTTTTGAAAATCAGCTGCCACTTATCGAATCCCATATTAAAAAACTGAAAGAAATAGGTGTTGATGCTTTTATTATTTCAACCCTTGGGGTTTTATATAAAGCAAAAGAAATAGCACCTGAGATTGACATCCACCTTTCAACCCAGGCAAATGCCTTGAGTTCTTGGGATTATATGGCTTATCGTGATTTGGGGGTTAAAAGAATAATAGCAGCGCGTGAAGCCACTTTAAAAGATTTAACTAAAATAAAAGAAAAAGTCCCTGAAATTGAAATAGAAATATTTGTACACGGGGCTATGTGTTTTGCATATTCCGGAAGATGTTTACTTAGTGCAGTGCAGTTTGGAAGAAATCCAAACAAGGGAAGCTGTGCCAATGACTGCAGGTATCCGTATGTACTTTATGCCGAAAATCCAGAGACAGGAAAATTATTTAAACTTGAAGAGTATAAAGACGGCACTTATATAATGAATGCAAAAGATTTATGTTTAATTGAGCATATTCCAGAAATTATAAAAAGCGGCGTAATTGATTCTGTAAAAATTGAAGGAAGAACAAAAGCCCCTTATTATGTTGGAGTTGTTACAAAGGCATACAGAGATGCGATAGATGAATATATTAAAACAGGAAAATGTGAGTGTAAAAAATATTTAAATGAAATTTTAACCACTAAAAACAGAGGTTTAACAGAAGCCTATATTGTAAAAAGACCATACGAAAAGGATGATACGCAGAATCTTGAAACTTCACTTACAACAGGGGATTGGCAGGTTAGCGGAATAGTTACGGAAGACGGCGGGCATTTTATGTGCAAATATAAAACATATCCTGGGGATGTTTTAGAAATAGTTTTGCCAAAAAATGTAAAAATTGAAAGTTGTGAAAACGAAATAGGGAAAATTTATCGGGAAAACGGTAAGTGGCTTTTAAAGCTAAATAAAATTGTAACTCAGAGCGGAAAAGAATTAAGCTCTGTTCACAGCGGCAATTTAAATCCGATAAAACTGCCTTGTAAGCTGCCGTATTTAACATTTTTAAGAAAGGAAGATAAATGAAATTTATAAGTATTTTAATGGGAAGCAAAAGTGATTATGAAATAATGAAAGAGGCTGTAAAAGTAATTGAAAAGTTTCAGATTCCTTATGAACTGATTATTACATCTGCCCACAGGACTCCTGCAAGAACACATTCGTATGTAAAAGATGCCGAGAGCAGAGGTGCTAAAGTTTTTATATGTGGTGCCGGTATGGCGGCTCATTTGGCCGGGGTTGTGGCCTCCCTTACTACAAGGCCGGTAATTGGTGTACCGATGCCAAGCGGAATGATGGACGGACTTGATGCACTTCTTTCAACCGTTCAAATGCCAGGCGGCATGCCGGTTGCCACTCTTGCAGTTGGAAAAGCCGGGGCAAAAAATGCAGCTTACCTTGCACTTCAAATTTTAGCCTTAAACGATGAAGAACTTAATGCAAAACTTGAAGAGGACAGAATCGCACAGGCTAAAAAGGTTGAAATGGATTCATTAGAGGTTGAGGTGAAATTAGATTAATGAAAACACTTTTAACTATTGAAGAATTTGAAAAAATAAGCGGAAAAAATAAACAAGAAATACTCTCTTTGTGCAGGGAAAAAAAACTTAAATGTAAAAAAAGCGAAGGAATTATTTATATAGAAGTTGAAAACAATAATAAATTGATACCTTTAAATGAAGTCGAAATAGTAAAAAGCGATGATATTGCTAAAAAAACACTTGCAACTTTTCTTACAATGCATGAAAAAGTTTTAATGAGTAAAGATGAAACAATTGAAGCGCTTAAAGAAGAAAATAAATTTTTAAAAGAATCAATTTATTCCATTCAGGAAGTTTATGAAGATGCACAAGAAACTATAAAACGACTTCAAAAACAGCTTGAAATTACCCAAAATGAGCTTGAATTTTGCAGGAAAAAATATAAACTTATGTGGGGGAGAGTGCTTAAAAAAGAAGAGGAAAATAATTAAAAATTAAAAATTGCTAATGGAGAATGGAGAATTGTTTGTATAATTTCAATTTAATTATTCATTTTACATTTTCAATTATACATTAATAGGAAGGAGGGTGAATGGCTCAAAAAAGGGTAGTACTTTTTACGGCGCCCGGATGTGTATGGTGCGGCAGGGCAGAGCAGTTTTTCAGGAAAAATAAAATAAGATTTAATAAAATTGATATAAGCAGGGACGCAAAAGCCGCAAAAGACTGTGAAAGACACGGATGCAGGGGAGTGCCTGTGATTTTAATTGGTAGTAAATGGATATGCGGATTTAATGAGCCAGCAATTAAAAAAGAATTAGGACTAAAATGAATATACAAAGAGATTGTTATGTCTGTATTTACACTCAGGCTCTTAATATTACAAAAAGACTGAATTTAGATGAATATATTTCAAGTGAAATTTTAAGAGGGACGGCTAAAATATTATCTAAATACGATCTTTCTTTTATGCCTCCTGAAATTGCAAAAGAAGTTTATGAATTTATAGAAAAAACCCTTAATATTGCAGATCCTTTTGAAAAGGAAAAAAAAGAGGCAATTAAAAAAGCCCTTGAGTTAAAACCTGTTTTAGAAGAAAAATTAAAAAATTCTAAAAATTTTCTTTTTAATGCAATAAAAATCGCAATTGCAGGAAATATAATAGATTTGGGCGTTAATCAGAGTTATGATTTGGATGAGGAAATCAGAGATATTTTTAATATGCAGTTTCGCCATAATGATTTTGATAAATTAAAAGAAAAATTAAAAGAAGCAAGAATGTTATGTTATTTGGCAGATAACAGCGGAGAAAATGTTTTTGATGAAATTTTGGTAAAGAGTATTAAAAAACTGTATCCTGAAATTAAGATTTATTATGTTGTAAGAGGTAAACCGATTATCAATGATGTGACTCTTAAAGATTTAGAAGGGCTTGAAATTAACAGTTTAGCGGAAGTTATTGACAGCGGAGTGCCAACTCCCGGGTTTCATTTAAAATTTGCAAATGAAAAATCAAAAGAGATTTTTTATAATTCTGATTTGGTAATCAGTAAAGGTATGGGTAATTTTGAAGTACTTTTTGGTGAATGTGGAAGAGAAGTTTTTTATCTGTTTAAGGTAAAATGCGATGTGGTTGCAAATGCATGCGGATGCAAAAAAGGTGATAACGTTATATTGAAAGGTGAAAAATGATATATTTTAGCGATTTACTTTTAAAACTTCAGGAATTTTGGAAAAACAAAGGTTGTAATATTGTAATGCCTTATGATTTTCCAAGCGGGGCCGGGACGTTTCATCCGGCAACTTTACTTAGAAGCCTTGGAAAAGGCCCTTGGAATGTGGCGTATGTGGCGCCAAGTAGAAGACCAACTGATGGAAGATATGGGGAAAACCCAAACAGGCTTGGGGCTTATTATCAGTTTCAGGTTATTATGAAGCCAAGTCCCGATAATATTCAGGAGATGTATCTTGAATCTCTTGAATATTTAGGGCTGAATTTAGCCGAGCATGATGTAAGGTTTGTAGAAGATAACTGGGAATCTCCGACTCTTGGAGCGTGGGGACTTGGATGGGAAGTATGGCTTGATGGTATGGAAGTTACTCAATTTACCTATTTTCAGCAGGTCGGAGGACTTAAAACATTTCCGGTGCCGGTTGAAATAACATACGGAACTGAAAGACTTGCTATGTATCTGCAGGGAGTTGATAACGTATTTGATATAAAATGGAATGAAACAACAACATATGGAGATATGCATAAAAGAAGCGAATATGAATTTTCAAAATACAATTTTGAAGTGGCTAGCGTTGATATGCTTTTTAGATGGTTTGAAGACTGCAGAGCAGAAGCTAAAAAATGTATAGAAAATGATTTAGCACTTCCGGCATATGATTATACTATTTTAGCAAGTCATGTGTTCAATGTTTTGGATGCCAGAAAAGCAATATCTCAGACAGAAAGGCAAAATTATATCCTCAAAATCCGCGAACTTGCCAAGATGGTGGCAGAAAAATATGTGGAAATGGAAGGGCAATGAGACTCAATGAAATTTATAGATTTTTAGATGAAATAAGCCCTTTTGATTTGCAGGAAGAGTGGGATAACAGCGGCATAAATGTAGGGATTAATGATGAGGTTGAGAGAATTTATTTATCACTTGATATTGATGAAAATGTAATTGAACAGTTAAAGCCAAATTCTCTTCTTATTACCCATCATCCCTTGATTTTCAAAGGTATAAAAAAAGTAAATTACAATTCTTTTTCTACAAAATATTTAATTTCACTTATTCAAAAAAACTGCTCACATATAGCAATGCATACAAATTTTGACAAAACTCATCTTAATAACTATTTTGCAAGAAAAGTTTTGGGGTTTGATGGTGAAAGCGCGGATTTTGTTTTTTATTCTGATGTTTTTATGGAATTTGATGAATTGGTTGATTTGGTAAAAGAAAAAATGAATTTAAAGCATATAAGAGTTGTAAAAGCAAAAGATTTTGTTAAAAGAGTTGCAATAACGACCGGTGCCGGTATGAGTTTACTCCCATATGTAAAAGCAGACTGTTTTTTGACAGGAGATATAAAATATCACGAAGCAATGGATGCTAAAGCCAGGGAAATTAATCTTATTGATATTACTCATTACGGGAGTGAAAAATATTTTGTGGATGCTTTGTATGACGATATAAAAGATTTAGAGATTGAAATTATAAAAATAAATTCAGAAAATCCGTTCAGTTTAATTTGATATAATTCCAATAAAAAAGGCCTGCAATGAATAAATTTTTAGAAGAATTAATTGAACTTAACAGACTTGAGAGAAAACTCAAAGAGCTTGAACCTGTTGAGGCTAATATTAAAGCACCTGTTACTAAACTTGAAAATCAAAAAAAAGCTCTTGAAGAGAGATTTGAAAAGCTTGAAGAAGAGATTAGAAATATAAAACTTAAAAAAAGCAAAAACGAATTGCTAATCAAAGAGCTTAAAGAAAAATTAAATTCAATTGAAGAAAAACAGGGTAAAGCTAAAACAGAAAAAGAATTTAAAGCCCTTCAAATTGAAGAAGAATTGGCCCGTGAACAAATAGAAGCTGCAAATGAAGAAATTGCCAAATTTGAAAAACAGCTTGAGCTTAAAAACGAAGAAAAAGAAAATTTGGCAAAAGAAATAGAAAAAATAGATGCAGAAATTACACTTTTAAGTGTTGATGTAGAAAAAAAACTTGATACTGTGAGGAAACAAAAAGAGGAAATTTATAAGAAAAAAGAAGAACTTATTAATAAAATGAATCCTCAAATTTACAGATTTTATGAAAAAATTAAAAGATGGGCTGAAATTACAGCAGTAACCCCTGTTAGAAAACAGGCATGTACCGGCTGTAATATGAAAATAAGCGATAAAATTTATTCAGAAGTATTAAAAGGGGAAGAAATTGTAACCTGTCCACATTGCGGCAGGGTTTTATTTGTTGAAGATACAGAAGAAAGTGAAAAGTGATAAATGAAAAGTGAAAAATAAATTTTTTACTGCTTTTTATCTTCTTTTTCTTTTTTTTATTTATTTAATTTCAATTCCTTTTTTAGTAATCCTTAGTTTTAAAGAAAAATATAAAAATTCAATTCCTGCAAGATTTTTTTTATTAAACAATCCTCCGTTTAATAAAAAACTTCATCATTTTCATTCCTGCAGTCTTGGAGAAACAAGAGCGCTGAAGCCTGTTATTGAAAGATTTGAAGAAGTTAATTTAAGTGTTATTACAAATACGGGCTTTAATGAAGCAAAGAAATATAAAAATGCAAATGTAAGGTTTTTGCCGTTTGAAATATTTTTGCCTTTTTGGCTGAAACCCTGTAAAAATTTGGTGGTAATGGAAGCGGAACTTTGGTATATGCTTTTTTATCTGGCAAGAAGGAGATGTAATAAGACTATTTTGCTAAATGCCAGAATTAGTGAAAAAAGTTATCCAAAGTATCTGAAATTTAAATGGTTTTATAAAAAAATTTTTGAAAATATAGATATTGTTTTGGCACAAAGTGAGGAAGATAAAAAAAGGCTTTTGAGCTTAGGGGCTAAAAATGTAGAAGTGGTTGGAAATATAAAAACATATTTTGAGCCGAAGATTACAAGAGAATATATTAAAAAAAAGCCTTTGATAGTACTCGCTTCTACCCATAAGAATGAAGAAGAGATTATTTTACCAAAACTTGATTTAGATAAATTTCAGGTTGCGGTTGTACCAAGACATCCTGAGAGATTTGATGAAGTTTATAATATTATAAAAAAATATGGAAAAGTGGAAAAATTAAGTGAAAAGTTAAAAATTAAAAGTGAAAAAATAAATTTGGATAAAGATTTAATTTTGATTGATAAAATGGGAGAATTGGTCAATTTATATAAAACAGCTGATATTGTAATACTTGGGGGCAGTTTTGTAGATAATGTGGGGGGACACAATCCAATTGAAGCTGCATATTTTAATAAGCCTATAATTAGCGGAAAATATTATTTTAATCAGATGGCTTTATATAAAGAGGTTGAAAATATTGAAGTTTGCGAGGTAGATGAAATAAATGAAGTGATAAAAAAAGCAAAACCTACTAAAATAAAAAACAGAATTGATTTGGATAAAATAATTAATATAATTGAAAATTAATAATGGAGAATGGAAAATGAGTAAATTTTATGAAATCAAAGATGAAAAAGTAATTTTTTATGTAAAAGCCCAGCCAAATTCTTCAAAAAACAAAATAGCGGGGCTTTACGGGGATAATTTAAAAATTAATATAAAAGCACCTGCGGTTGAGGGTGCTGCTAATAAAGAACTTATTAAATTCCTATCTAAAACTTTTAAAGTGTCTAAAAGTGATATAATAATAAAAGGTGAAACAAGTAAAAGAAAACAGATTATAATGCCTTTAAATGAAAAAATAGAAAATTTCCTAAAGGAATTTAATGACTAATGCTGATATAGCAAAAATGCTCTCCCTTACAGCGGATTTACTTGATATAAAAGGGGAAAATCCTTTTAAAGTACGGGCTTACAGAAATGCGGCAAGACTTATAGAAAATTCAAGTAAAGATTTTGAAAAGCTGGTAAGAGAAGGCTTTGATTTAACACGTCTTCCAGGAATTGGACATGATTTGAGTGAATATATAAAAGAAATTGTAACAACGGGTAAATTTTCAAAACTTGAAGAACTAAAAAAAGAAGTACCTGAGGGATTGATTGATATGCTAAGCATTGAAGGGCTCGGCCCTAAAAGAATCAAGCAGATTTATGATGCGTTTGGAATAACAAGTTTGGATGAACTTAAAAAATATGCTGAAAACGGGGAACTTGATAAACTTCCGGGATTTGGACCTACACTGATTCAGAAAATTTTAAAAGGAGTAAAACAGCTTAAAAAAGCAGGTATTAGGTTTTTATGGGCTGATGTGGAAGATGTGGCAGAGGATTTAAGAAAATATTTAATGGATTTTGAGGGGGTTGAAATTGTTGAAATTGCAGGAAGTTATAGAAGAAGAAAAGAAACAGTCGGAGATTTGGATATTTTGGTTATTGCCGATGATTATATGAAAGTTAGTGAATATTTTACAAAATACAAAAGAGTTAAAGAAGTTTATTCAAAAGGGCTTACAAGAAGCACTGTTTTTTTGGATAACGGATTGCAGATTGACCTGAGAGCCGTTACAAAAGAGAGCTACGGAAGTGCACTTCATTATTTTACAGGAAGCAAAGACCATAATATTGCAATTAGAAAAATGGCAATAGAACTTGGTTTGAAGGTTAATGAATACGGTATTTATAAAGGAACTAAAAGAATAGCGGGGAAAACAGAAGAAGAGGTTTATAAAGCAGTAGGCCTAACTTATATTGAGCCTGAACTCAGGGAAAACAGGGGCGAAATAGAAGCTGCTAGAAATGGGACTTTACCAAAACTTATAACTTTAAATGATATAAAAGGTGATTTAAAAGTATATTTTAATGAAAATATTAAAGAAATTATTAAAGCAGCTGAAAAAAGAGGATATGAATTTATTGGAGTCTGTACAAGAAATGTGAAAGATTTAGAAAAAATTAAAAGTTTAAAATCCAAAATAAAAATTTACAGTGCAATTGAATGTGTAATTGATAAAGATGGAGAGTTAAATTATTCTGATGAAGAGATTAAAAATTTTGATATTGTTTATGGAAGTATTGAAGATAATTTTGATTTGGATAGAGATATCCAGACAGATAGAATTTTAAAAGCTTTAGAAAAAATAAATATATTATCCCATCCGTTCTGCAGGAAAATAAATGAATTTAACGGTATTGATATAGATTTTGAAAAAGTTTTAGAATATGCGAAAAAAAACAATAAAATCCTTGAAATTGACGCAAGAAGAAACAGACTTGATTTGGATGATTCAAAAATAAAGCTTACAAAAGAAGTAGGCGCTAAAATGGTTATAAATTCTTATGCTACTAATGAAGATGAACTTAATAACATAAAATACGGGTTAAATCAGGCCAGGAGAGGTTGGGCTGAAAGAAAAGATATTAAAAATTCAGTTAAAAATCCTTTCTAAATATTCTTCAAATTTAAAAATTTCTTTTTTTACTATTTTTGCCAGTTTCGGATATTCTTTGAAATCTATTTTAAAGGAAAGAATGTATAAATTATTTAAAATATGGAAAAGAGAACCTCTTAGAAGTAAAAAAGCCTCTTTATCAACCTGTTCGAATGTTTTAATTAAATCTTCCAATCCTTCAATAAGTGAGGTTAATTTTTCTCTTGAAGTAATTTTTATATCCATGGCTCTGCTTATTGCCAAAAGCAGATTTTTAATTTCAGGTTTTTTGTCTTTATAATCGGTTTTATTAAAACATTTTAAAATTTCGCCTATATATTTTGTTTTGTCGATTTTTGGTAGGTTTTTATCTTTTAATGGAATACTTCCTTCAATATAAACCCCGTCACTTAAATTATAAACTGTTAAATTTTTTTCTTTTATCAGTTTTTCAATATTTTTTTTACTGCTTAAAAGTAAAGGATTGCTGTAAATATCATTGCTGAAATTACCTTTTACCTTTATCCCGCTTTTTTCAATATCTTCTTTATCATCATAAAAACTGCCATTTGAATGTTTTCTCTCACCGAGTCTAAAACCTAAATCCATACCGCATAAATATATTGCATTGGTAAATTCTCCTGCAAAGGCCATTCCTGTATTTCCTACTATAGGTGAAGAATATTTAAGAGTAAAATAATTGTCTTCTAAAGTAAAAGCTTCCCTTATATACATCAAAGGTTTTTTTGCCATTTGAAAAACAGACGGATTTACAACGCTTGCTCCAAGAAAATATCCATTATAATTTGGCAATATATCTTTTAGGGCTTCTTTTAAAATATCAATTCTTTCCTGTTCGATATGAAAATCACTTTCAATTCCGGCTTTAATCAGAGGTTTTAGGGCAGTCCCGACTGAAATTATTATCATAGAATCCCTGTTTTTTTTAATAAAGCCAATATTTTTTTCCAGACTTTTACCATTTGCCACAATACAAATTGGAATATTTAATTTTTTTGATTTGGAAAACAGTGGATATTGATTAATATTTTGTAAATGATTTTTTATCCCTTTAACCTCATCTTCAAAAGTTCCCCATCCCCTGTTTTTTAAAAGTGATGTTTCACTGAATTTATTTTTTGCATCATTTATGTAATTGTTTTCATAAACAGTTAAAGTAAATCTTGCAAAAGATGAGGTTATCACTCTTTCAAAATAAAACTTCTCTATTGCAAAATAGTTTAGTTTATTTTTAATAAAAATAAAAAGTTTACCTTTTAATTTTTTATAAAGTTTTTCATAATCTATAAAATAAAGACTTATAGCAAAAAATTCCGGTTCAGGTTCGTAAATAAAAAGGGATTGGAAATTGTATTTTTGAGCAAGTAATTCGATATGTTTTCCAGCTAGTATTCCTAAAATTACAGTTGCAGGTAAAAAATTTTTTTCGAAATAAAAGCTGTTTGTGTAATTTAAATCTTTTGCCTTATCTATTAGTTTATTTACTATTTTTGCAGTTATAAAAAATTCTTTTTCATCTAATCTAGGAGGATTTAAATAAAAAAATTCCTTTTCCCATAAAATGTTTTGTATAGGGTTGTGAGCAAACACTAAAGAGTCTTCATCTATTGAATTTGGATAAATGTAAATATTTGTTTTAGTATCGTAAATATTATTATTTGTCAGTTTATATCTTCTTGTTTTTATTGAAGTTATTAAGTTGTAAAAAGAGGGAATATTTTGATAAAAAAATTTGATATTTTTTTCAAAAAGTTTTTGCATTATTTCTCCGCTAAAACAAAAGTTTTAGCGAATTATATCATTATTGTTTTAATTGAAGCAGAGTATTTAACATTTGATCTGATGTTGTGATAGATTTTGAGTTTGCCTGGAAACCTCTTTGAATAACAATTAATTGAGTAAGACTTCTACTCAAATCCACATTACTCATTTCAAGGGAACTTGGCTGAATTGTTCCTCTTCCGCCTGTTCCCGCTGTTCCTATAATTGGCTCACCGGAATTTGGGGAAGCACTAAATAATGTGCCTCCTTCACTCATTAAACCTTCATTATTTACAAATTTTGCCAATGCCACCTGAGCCAAAGAATAACTTCTACCGTTTGTAAATACACCGATTACGGTACCTGTTTGGTCTACTACTAAGTTTTCCAAATCACCTCCAGGATATCCATCCTGTGTCTGTCCGCTTGTTGAACTTGGAGCTTCAAAAGATGTAATACCGTCAAATTTGCCCATACTTCCTAAATCTAGTTGTATTGCCTGTCCTGAATTGGCCCCGTTATTTGGATTAAATATTAAGCTAGGAGGATTATATGAATTGATACTTCCATCAGGGTTAAATTTTACATATCCAAATGCCGGTTGATCTAATGTAGACGGTGCTGGAACCTCGGCATACCATTTCCATACAGTTGGATCGTTTGGATTTTCTGATGTATGCGTTTTTCTGAAATGAAGGGTTAAAGTGTGTTTACTTCCAAGTGAATCAAATACATCTATACTTGTAGTATGGGTTGCAGCATTTATTGATTGTGATAGAGCCTCCCCTCCGGCTGCTAAACTACCGTTTAAAGGTGAAAAAGCATCCGTAAACAGTTGATTGTCTTTTTCATCGTCAGGATAACCAGAGATATTAATATTAAATGAATTTGCAGATGTGTTTTTTATATCCAATTTCCCATCTTCATTAATAGATACGATACCTTGATTTCCTGATGTGGAATTTAACGGATCCCCGCTGTCATCAATTGCCAATTGCCAAATGTATGCCAAATCTTGAATATCATGGAAATAATATGTGTCGTTTTTATAAAAAGTATTTGTTTTGTCATTTGTTCCATTTATGCCGCTGAATATTTCTGAGAGTCTACCAAGAGGTTGACTTGTGTTTGATACGGTATTATCGTTAGAATCTTTTAATATTACTTTTCTGATAATCTTCCCGTCTGATTCAATCATTTGTCCATTTTGAAAACTTACAATATCGTTTACATTTTTATTAGTGAAATCAGAATTTAATAAACAGCATAAATCGCTAAATGTTTGGAAATCTTTTCCATATGTATAGGTTAGGGTGTCATCGATGTTTCCGTCATTGTTTGTATCAATTTGGAAAGAAATTTTTTGATTTACATTCATAAATGCTCTGCTATTATCATCGTTTGTAGTTGAATTGTATAACCAGTGAAGGCCTTCATTTGAATCGGCAACTATATTTTCTTTTGGCTGATAAGCTCCTGATGCGCTTCCACATCCTTCTGTTTCATTTATCGGTGTTTTTGTATAAATGAATTTTCTGGTCTCACCCAGACCATTAATATTTACTTTTAATCCTTGCCCATCTTCTAAATGAAAAGCATCCCCGCTTGCATTAAAAAGTTCTCCAACATCGTCAGCTCCGATAAAACTGTTTTGTACAGCTTTTATAGATTCTGTGGTTGTTGAAGGCCCGTCAAGTGCTTTAAAAATATTTTCTAAAACCGGATTGGTAGATATAAGAGTGTTTTCAGTTTTTATTCTATTTGCCGGGTCAACTATTTGTCCGTTTCCGTTTAAATAAACTTTATATTTAGAAGAAGGGGTAGTGCCTGTTGTGTCTTTTATTATTTCATTTATTTCATCAAGTAAATCTTTAATAGTTGTGAATTTTCTATCAGTTTTTGAAGTGCTTTTACCGTATGTAAATGTAAATACCTCAGAGTTTGTATCAATTGTACCGTTACCATCTTTATCTATTGCTATAGTGATTTTATCAGTATCAGGTATTAAAGAAATCTTTTCTCCGTTTGCATTATATAATCCGTTCATATCCGCCGTTTGGTCTACTGTAGGTTTTGTACCGCTCATTTCTTTAATATGATCACCGCTGTTTAAATTGGCTTTTATCTGAATTTTACTTGTAGGGTTTGCAGGAGTTGTAAGACCAGGGGGAATGGAAATTGGCTGAACACCTTTTGCTGTATCTATTGTATGTGTATCCGGGTCTGCAAGCCATCCCTGCACAATATATCCGTTTGGATCTACAAAATTACCGTTTGCATCGAATGTAAAATCACCGGCTCTGGTGTATCTGTATGTTTTTCCTCCGTCTGCACTCACCACAAAAAAACCGTCACCGTTAATTGCCATATCGGTATTTTTGTCTGTGTTTTGGATACTGCCCTGTTTAAACATTGTCTCGACCGCACTTACACTTGATCCAAGACCTATTTGAAGTGAATTTTTTCCACCTAAATTTCCTTGAGGTGCAGTGGCGCTTTTAACAGTTTGGCTTAGTAGATTTTGAAAATTGGTTCTTGAATATTTAAAACCTACAGTATTTACATTTGCGATATTGTTTGCTTCAACATCCATTGCTACCTGATGAGCGTTTAGACCACTAACCCCGCTCCAAAGACTTCTCATCATAATTTATTCCTTTAAATAAAGTTTTTAATTTCAAGCAAAAAGTGTTCCTAACTTCGTTTCAAATTAATTGCTTTTTGAATCATCTGATCACTTGTTGTAACCGTTTTGGCTGCCGCCGAAAAAGCTTTTTGAGTAATAATAAGTTCTGTCATGGCTTCTGCAAAATTTACATTTGAAGTTTCTAATTTACTTGGTAAAACTTTTGCATAAGGTATATACTCTCCATCTTTTTCATATAAAAACGCTTTATTTGAATTGGCAGTTTCCCTGAACAGATTTCCTCCTATACTTTCTAAACCTTGAGGGTTTTGAAAATGAAAAATAGGAATTTGTGCAACTGCAATGCTTTTTGAATTTGAAAAATTTGCAAAAATAGTTCCGTTATCATTAATCTCATATCCCTGCAGATAACCCTTTGCTAATCCGTTTTGAGAAAATGAATAGCTGTTTTTAAGGTCTGTTTTGGCATATGATGTAAGATTAAAATCTACTTCCATAGTTTGAGGAGAATTTAATGTTATTGATTTTGGTGATAAAAGTTGTCCGTTTGCATCAAATGTAAAAGTTTGATTTGTAGTATTTATAATGTTTCCGTTTTCATCTTTTATTGTTATTTCACCTTTCCATAAAATTTGATTATTAAGTATTTTTTGCTTGGTAAAAGAAAAAGTGATTAAATCTTTATTTCCGTCTTTATCAAAAATATTTCCACCAAAATTTTGTTTATTTACTTTAAACGAATAGCTTTTTGCAGCGGTTTGAGGGTATATTTCATTTCCGAGTCTTCCTAAATTGTTTATAAATAAATCATTGGAGGTTTCGGTTTTTAATATATAAGAATTAATTGTTTTTTCTGTCGGATTATTTGTTACTATTCTTCCTTCATTATCTAATGAAACTGATATATTGCTGTTTTCATTTTCAGCAAGAGTATTTAATTTATCTATTAAACTTTCCATTGTGTCAAATTCGTTATCCTGAGTTGGATTAGCATTATAAATTAGTTTTTCCGCTGCAATGTTTGGCAGATTGTTATTGTTTGAATGTAAAATTATTTTAGCAGGATTTGAAATTATTATTCCATTATCTGAAATTTGGGCATCTATTCCATTTTGAGTTAGTTTATCTACTAAAGCATTTTGAATTTCTTCTTTTGTAGCTCCATCAGGCAAGGTTAAATTTATTTGTTTTCCATTGATTGTAAAATCATAAATTAAATCTTTTCCATCTTTTTCATCATTAGTTATACAAATTTCGCTTGAAATTAGATTATTAGAATAAGTAGCGGGATTTCCGAATCCAAAAACAAAAGAATCTCCGTTTCTAACTTTTAAATCTTCCCCATCTTTTGAATATAAGGCACTAAAATCGCTTTCAAGATTTGCAGGAGAGGTGGTATTAATCTTATTTGCATCATTTAAATTAGTAAAAAGTTCAATTTTAGATGTGGCAATTGCAGGTAAAATCATTGAATTTGGCAAAGAAATTGGTGATAGTGGATTATTTATCAGATTATCAGTCGGTATGTTTTGGTCTATTTCATAATTTCCGTTATTGTTTTTTATATTGTTTGCATTTGCTACTAGCAGATAATCTCCGTTATCATCTACCAAAAAGCCTTGGGCGTCTCTTTTAAAACTCCCGTTTCTTGTGTAATATGTATCTTCACCTTTTTTAACTGCAAGCCATCCTTTTCCTCCAAGGGCAATATCAAAAGGATTGTCAGAATCTATAAAACTGCCCTGTGATAAATTTATAGCATTTGCGTTTAAATAACCTCCCAGACCCACATCTGAAATTATAGGAGATGATTTGAGCGTTTGTGAGAAAATAGAGGCAAACTCTGGCTGTGTTTCTTTATATCCTACTGTATTTATATTTGCAATATTATTGCTCCATATATCAATACCGTTTTGAAAACTTTTCATACCGCTTACGCCGTTAAAAAAAGATCTTGTCATTTATAAAACCTTTAATATTAATTTTGCCACTGATAAATTTCTTTTATTTTTTCAAATGGGACATATTGGCTTGCGAGTTTTGCATAAGCTTTTCCGTTTTCAAATCTTATAGATTCTATAGGATATGCTCCTAGTGCGGTAGTTTTTTGTTTTCCATCTGGTGTTGTATAAACTGCACTTATTTCATAACTGTTGCTTTTTACCCTCATACCATTACTGTCTTTTAAATCCCATTCAAAACTTAAAATTCCTTTAGAATGTGGATTTAATTCAAATTCTTTTACAATGTTACCCGCTTTATCTTTTATTTGAACTTTTCCGCTTTGTATGTTGTCTCCAAAATATAATTCAAAATCTTTTTTTGTATCATCATCTGTTATGTTTATGTATCTATTGCCTGTATCCGCCATTTTTCCTATTGCTGAAACGGTGGAAAGCTGATTTGATGATGTGAGTGTTTTTGATAAAGTATCAATTGTTTTTTGCATATTTGTATTCATCTCCATTGTAGAAAGGTAAGCGGTCTGTTCAAGCATTTTGTCTGTATCCATCGGATTGGTGGGATCCTGCATTTCAAGTTGTTTTAAAAACAGTTTCATAAAAGCGTTTTTGTCAAGCTCGGAATTTGGATTATAAATTTTATCGTTTCCCGCTTTTGTTGCATTGTTTGTAATTGTTGCTACTGATGACATTTGCCAGCCTTTTTTATAAGGGCAGCAAAAATTATTCCGTTAAGCATATGTATATGGAATTTCTATAATTAATTCGTCATAATTATCATCATTTTTGTTGGAAGAATAATGTTTATATGCTTTTTTATTCTGATTTTCCCTGTTTTGATTAGAGTTAAAATTCATATCAATTCCATTATATCCCATATTTACCAATACATTTTTTAATTCAATTTGATGGGAATGGAAAAAATTAATGGCCTGGTTGTTTGAATTTATGTTAATTTGTAGATTATCGCCTCTGTGGATAATTGTTATATCTACTTTTCCGAGTTCTTTTGGATGCAGTTCTATTGATAATTTACTAATTGGAGGTTTATAATTTTTAATTGCTTCTTTTAAATTGTTTGAAAAATATTTAATTGATTCTTTTGCTTTTATTATTTTATGTTTTATTTCAGTGTTTGGATTAAAATTATTAATTGTAATATCAGTGGTTTTATTTTCATTATTATTTTTGGTTGCATCTATTTTATTGTCAGAATTTGTTAAATTATCAATATTTAAATTTTTATTTTGTGTTATGTTTTCATTATTTATGTGCGGGTTTTTACTTGAAATTAATGTTTGTAATATATTTTTATTATTATTTGCTTTGTGTTTTAATGTCAGGATTGAAGAATTTATTTTATTAATATTTTGAACGATTTTTAAATTAGGAATTTTTATTTGTGGTAAATATTTAGGCTTTTGAGGCTCTGTTTTTATAATTTTTGTAATAATTTTTTTAATATTTAAGCCGTGTTTGTTTGCAACTGATACTAATTCTTCAAAAGAATTCACATTTTTAATTTCAGTAATTATTTTTTTGGTCAATAATTTATTTTCAATTTTTGTATTTGCTTCAATTTCTTTTTTTATTAATTGGGTTATATCTTGTTTTATTTTTTTTATTTCTTTTTTGATTTTTTGTGGAAAAGTTTGTGTGTTGTTTAATAATAACCTTAAAATGTTTTCTATATTGTTTATATTATCATTATTTTTAATGTCTTTTGTTTTTTTTTCAGTTATATTTAATGGGGTGTCTTTTAATTTTAAATTATCATTTTTATTTATTAATTTCAAAAAATATTCAATATCGTTTTTCAAATCTGTTTTTGTATCGGTTTGTGTACTTTTAGTGTTAATGTTTTTTATTTCGATGTTTTGTGCTTTGTTATCCAAATTTAATTTGTTTTTTATTATTTCTTTATTTAATAATTCTAAATATATTTTTTTATCTTTCTCGGGCAATTTTGAAATTATTTCTTTTATTTCTTCTTTCGTTAAATTAAAGTTTTTCAATAATTCTATAGCTTTTTTAGGTTCTATGTTTTTTAACAGTTCTGAAATAAAATTTTGGGTAGGTTTTATTTTGGAATTATTTTTTGTTTTAATGTTTATTGTTAGTAATTCTATTAATTGAGAAGACATTAAAAACCTTTTTATTTAAAACAAGCAAATATTATTCCATCTTTACAAAAATAAAAATTTTCTATTTTATATATATTGATGTATAATTTCAAAAATTTTTAAAGGTAATTGATGAAAAATATTAGAAATATCGCAGTTATAGCTCACGTTGACCACGGTAAAACCACTCTGGTAGATGAGCTGCTTAAACAATCTCACACTCTTGATGCCAGAAAGGAATTTGGCGAGAGGGTAATGGACAGTAACGATTTGGAAAGAGAAAGAGGTATTACTATTTTAAGCAAAAATACGGCTATCAGATGGGGCGACTTTAGAATTAATATTATTGACACCCCGGGGCACAGCGATTTTGGCGGAGAAGTTGAGAGGGTGCTTAAAATGGTAGACGGTGTATTGCTTTTAGTTGATGCACAAGAAGGTGTTATGCCTCAGACTAAATTTGTTGTAAAAAAAGCACTTTCACTCGGACTTAAACCTATTTTGGTTGTAAATAAAATTGATAAACCCGCAGCTGAGCCTGACAGGGTTGTAGATGAGGTGTTTGATTTGTTTGTAAGCATGGGGGCAAATGAAGACCAATTAGATTTTCCTATTATTTATGCGGCTGCAAAAGAAGGGTATGCCAAATGGGAACTTGAAGATGATAATAACGATATGACCCCTGTTTTTGAAGCTATTACAAAATATATCCCAGCTCCTGCCGGAGATGAAAACGCTCCTCTTCAAATGCAAGTTTTTACACTTGATTATGACAATTATGTGGGAAGAATAGGAATTGCCAGAATTTTTAACGGAAAAGTAAAAAAAGGTGAAGAAGTAACTCTTGTAAAAGCCAACGGAGAAAAAATAAACGGTAGAATTACTAAGCTGATGGGATTTTTGGGGCTTGAGAGGATGGAGATTGAAGAGGCAAAAGCCGGTGATATTGTAGCGGTTGCCGGATTTGAAGCATTAAATGTAGGAGATACCATTGCCGATAAAAACAATCCGATTCCTCTTGACGCACTGCATATTGAAGAACCGACCATCAGTGTTATTTTAAGTGTAAATGACTCTCCGCTTGCCGGGACTGAGGGTAAAAATGTAACAGCTCCAAAACTTAGAGACAGACTTTTTAAAGAAATGCAAACAAACATTGCTATGAAAATAGAAGAGCTAGGAGAAGGTAAATTTAAAGTTAGCGGAAGAGGAGAACTTCAAATTGCAATTTTGGCTGAAAATTTAAGACGTGAAGATTTCGAATTTTCACTATCACGTCCGGAAGTTATTATTAAAGTGGAAAACGGTGTGAAACTTGAGCCGTATGAATATGTGGTAGTTGATGTGCCTGATGAATACAGCGGAGTGGTAATTGAAAAACTTGGAACCCGTGGTGGAGTTATGAAAAACATGATGCCTTTATCTGACGGTACTACAAGAATTGAATTTGAAATGCCTGCCCGCGGACTTATCGGTTACAGAGGTGAATTTATGACAGATACAAAAGGTGAGGGTGTGCTTAACAGCAGCTTTTTGGAATTCAGACCTGCTACTACTAAACCTTATAAAAGAAAAAACGGTGCGCTTATTTCCATGGAAAACGGGGTTGCCACCGGGTATGCAATATTTAACCTTCAAGAGAGGGGCAGAATGTTTATAAAACCGGGGGATAAAGTATATAACGGTATGATTGTAGGAGAGCATTCAAGGGGCAATGATTTGGAAGTTAATCCAATCAGAGGTAAAAACCTAACAAACGTCAGGGCTAGTGGAAGTGATGAGGCTATAAAACTTGTACCTCCGGTTGAAATGACACTTGAAAAAGCGCTTGAGTGGATAGAAGATGACGAACTTGTAGAAGTTACCCCAAAATCAATCAGAGTCAGAAAAAAATATCTTGACCCAACTGAGAGAAAAAGAATGAGCCGCAGAAAATAATATAAAATGTAAAATGGAAAATGTAAAATTAATTCTTCATTTTCCATTATCAATTCTTCATTAAAAATATAACTTTTTCTTATATCTTCGTTAATTTTTATAAATCTTTGTTACAATTCAAAAAAATTTTAAAGGAGCGGTATGAAAAAATTTTTATTCACTGCCGCTTTGTCAAGTCTGCTTTTAGCTAAAGTAGTTACTTTTAATGAAATTTTAAAAGAAACAATGAAGAATAATTTAGAGCTAAAAGCAAAAAAACTTAATATTGACAAAGCAAAGAGCGATTTGGAAAAAGCCAAGGGAATGGAGTGGGGAAAGTTTATTTTTAGTGAAGAAATAAGCAGGACCAATAATGCTTTATATGTTTTTGGAATGAAACTTGGTGCGAGGGAAGCTACGTTCAGGGATTTTGGATTCAGTGATTTTCTTGCCAATATGCCTGGTTTGATGAGTGGAAGTGTGAGCGGAAATCAGGTATTGTCTATTCAGCCTCATGATTTAAATAATCCGGCACCAAGAAGTAATTTTGCTACAAAATTTGTTTACGAAGTCCCTATTTTTACAGGTTTTAAATTAACTTATGCAAAAAAAATGGCAAAACTCCAAATCCTGGCAAATAAATTTAAATTCAATAGAGATAAAAATCTTTTGGCTTTAGAAGTTTTAAAGGCATATAACGGGGCGGTAGCGGCTAAATATTTTATAAATGCCCTTAAAAAAGCCAAAGAGACTACAAGTTCTTTTGTAAAAATGGTTGAAAATTTTAAGAAAGAAGGAATGGCCACCGATATTGATTTGCTTCAGGCTAAAAAAAGAGACAGCGAAGTTGATGCATATCTTGAAGAAGCTAAAAACAAATATGCCTTGGCTCTTGCGTATTTAAGGTTTTTAAGTGATGATTATGAAATAACAGATGTAAGTGATTTTGCAGTTGTGATTTCTCCTGATAGTGATTTGAATAAACTTATAAAAACCGCACTTAAAAACAGAAACGATTTAAAATGGATGAAAAAAAATGTAGAGACTATGCAAAAAAAAGTTAAATTTGACTCTGCCGATAAATATCCGATGATAGGCGCCCATTTGGAATACGGCTGGAATGACAATACTATAGCAAATATAAGAAGTGATAAAGATTACTGGCTTGCAGCGGTAGGGCTTAAATATAATATTTTTGATAAAAGCAAAGATGCCGATATTGAAAAAAGTAAACTTTCTGCCCTTCAGACAAGTTATTATTATAAATATATGAAAAAGGGGATAGCCCTTGATGTAAGACAAAAATATCTTAATTTAAAAACAAAAAGTAAAATAATAAAAAATAAAATTATAAATAAAGATTTGGCAGAAGAAATTTTAAACAAATATACATATATGTATAAACAGGGAATGATTAATATGACAGTGCTTTTAATGAAAGAGGCTGATGCAAGAAAAGCAAGAGCAGAGCTTATTAAAGCAAAATATGACGAAGCGGTTGCTGCGGCTGAACTGAAAGCAAGTATAGGTGATTTTGTAAAGCAAAAATGAAAAGTGAAACAAAGGAGTTTAAATGATTAAGAAAATAGCATTTATTTCAACATTGGCATTAAGTGTTTTTGCTTTTGAATATGCTAATGTTAAAAAAGAAGAAATTCCTTTAAAAAAGGAATATGTAGCGGATATTTACGCTAAAAAACAGGTAATGCTTGCAAGCAGGGTCATGGGATATGTTAAGCAGATAAATGTAGAAGAAGGTGAGAGAGTAAAAAAAGGTGAACTTTTATTTGTGGTTGACCCAAATGATATTTATTCTATGCTTAACCAGGCGAGAGGTGCTGTTTTACAGGCCCAGAGCGGGGTATTGATGGCTGAGATGGCTTATGCCGATGCAAAAAAAGATTATGAAAGATTTAAGAATTTATATGCCGAGGGTGCTGTCAGTAAAAGAGATTTTGAAAAAATGAAACTAAATATGGATATCAGAAAAAAACAGGTTGATATGGCTAAAGGAATGCTAAAAAGAGCAAAAGCCGGGCTTGATATGGCAAGAAACCAGATTAAATATGCCAAGGTTAAATCCCCTATTGATGCAGTTGTTACAAGAAAAATGAAAAATGTCGGGGAAATGGCTCTTCCAGGGTATCCTGTTTTAATACTAAGTGATTTGAATTCTTTGAAAGCCAGAAGTTTTGTAAAAGAGGCTGATATTGATAAATTCAAACTGGGTATGAGTGTTCAGATTTTTGTACCGGCAGTAAATAAAACTTACAAAGCAAAAGTTGATACAATAATTCCAAGCGCAGACCCTGCTACTCATTCATATATTGTTAAATTTGCTTTGGATAATTACGATAACAAACTTCTTCCCGGAATGTATGCAAAAGCTAAAGTTGTTGTAGGTAAAAAAGAGGCTGTTTTGGTTCCGTTTGCGGCTGTTACAAGCAGGGAAGGGCTTGTCGGTGTATTTGTGAATGAGAATGGAACTGCAAAATTTGTACCTATTAAACAAATTGCTCAAGAGGGAGATTTTATAGCTGTTGAAGGTTTAAAAGGTGATGAAAAAGTAATTTTATATCCTCCTGCAAATTTAACTGACGGACAAAGATTATAGGAGCGATGATGGATAAATTAAAAGAAATTAAAGCCCAGATTGATGAAAAAAAGAAAAGATTGGAAGAATTAAAAGTTTCTTCATGCGATATAAATGAAATAAAAACTCTTGAAGATGAAATTAAGGAATTAGAAGAAGCAGCAAAAAAAAGAGAAGAAAAAATACATTCTCTTGAAGAAGAAGTTCAAAAAAAAGAAGAAGAATTAGCTCATATTGAAGAAGAACTTGAGTTAAATATTGCAGGAAAACTGGCAAGAACATTTTTAAAAAATCCACTGACTCCTGTAATTGCCCTAACTCTTATATTAATGGGGTTAATTGCTGTGTTTTTAACACCAAGAGAGGAAAATCCACAGATAGATGTTCCCGCCGCCAATGTAATAGTGGTATATCCGGGAGCTAGCTCCAAAGAAGTCCAAAATGTGATAGTAGACCCTCTTGAAAGAACCCTAAAAGCCATGACCGGTGTAAAACATGTTTACGGTATGGCAATGAATAGTGTCGGAATTGTTACTGTCAGATTTAAAATCGGTCAGGATAAAGTAAGAAGTATCAGTAAACTTTATGACAGAGTTATGCAAAATATGGATAAACTTCCAAAAGGTGTATGGACACCTCTTGTTAAACCAATTGATATTGACGAAGTGCCAATTGTAACTTTAGCGCTTTCAAGTGAAAAGTATAATGATGCTCAGCTTTACAGAATTGCCCAAAGACTGCTTTCTCCTCTTGCAGCAGTAAAAAATGTGAGTATTATCGGGATAAAAGGCGGTCATAAAAGACAGTTTAATATTTTAATCGACCCTCAAAAACTTGCAGCCTATCATTTATCACTTGGCCAGATAGCAATGGCGCTTAAAGGCGCTAATGTGGATTATCCGCTAGGTTCAATGGATAATAAAAAATACTCAATCCCTGTGGAATTTGACGGATTTATTGATTCAGTTAAAGATGTTGAAAATTTGGTAGTCGCAAACTATATGGGAAGACCGATTTACATTAAAGATATCGCAAAAGTTGAAGACGGAGTCGATTTTCAAAATAAACATAAAACTTATTATGAAGCAGGACTTGCTAATGAAGATAAAGATGTAATCGGCAAAAAATTAAATCAGGTTACCATTTTTATCGGTAAAAAAAGAGGAACAAATGCTGTTTTTGTGGCAAGGGATGTAATCGCCAAGGCAAAAGAGCTTGAAAAAACACTTCCAAAAGATGTAAAAATATTTGTTACAAGAAACGACGGGCACAAAGCAAATCATGCAGTTAATGAACTCATTGACCACTTGTTAATTTCACTTGGAGTTATTATTGTGCTTTTGATTTTAATGCTTGGATGGAGAGAAGCATTAATTGTAGCGTTTACAGTGCCGCTTATTTTATCTGTGACACTGTTTATAGGTATGCTTGCAGGTCAGACAATTAACAGAATTACACTGTTTGCATTAATTCTTTCACTTGGATTATTGGTTGACAGTGCCATTATCGTTATTGAAAATATACACAGACATTTTGAAATTGGTGATAAAGAGAGAGAATATGCAGCGGTTTATGCAACAAATGAGATAGGAAATCCAACTAATATTGCAACACTTGCGATTATTCTGGCATTTATTCCAATGCTTTTTGTTACGGGAATGATGGGCCCATATATGAGACCGATTCCGTTTAACGTGCCAATTGCTATGATTGCCTCACTTGTAATTGCTTATATGTTTACACCGTGGGCTGCTGTTAAATTCCTGCCAGAACACAAAAGTCATCATGAACCTTTTGATATAAGAAAAACCAAAACATATAAAATTTTTTATTCAATTTTAGAGCCGTTACTGAATTCAGGGTTTAAAAGAGTGGTGTTTTTCAGTGTAATTATGCTTTTATTTGTGGGATCTCTTATGCTTCCGGTTTGGAAAATCGTTTTGTTTAAAATGCTCCCGGGAGCGAATAAAAACACATTTAATATAACAATCGATTTGCCAAAAGGTGCAAGTATAGATTCTACTGCAAAAGTTAGCAACTGTGTAGCTAGTATTTTAAGCAGAGAAAAAGAAATAAAAGATTTTGAACAGTTTATAGGTATCAGCGGGGTTGTGGATTTTAACGGATTACTTAGAGGCTCTTCTATGAAACAGGGAGAAAATTACGGAGAAATAAGGGTCAACCTGTTCCCTAAAGAAGAGGGTAGAAAAGAAAGTTCAATTGATATGGTAAGCAGGCTTAGACCTATTATCCAAAAACAGTGTAGTTTTGATGGTGCAAATATCAAACTTGTAGAAGACCCTCCAGGACCGCCTGTAATTGCCACACTTTTAATGCAGGTATTCGGAGGAGATGCTAAGGGAAGACTTAAACTTGCCAATTACATAGAAGATATCTATAAACACACAGACAGGGTTGTAGATATTGATATTATGAGAGACAGACAGATTGTAAAATATAAAATTATTCCGGATAAAGAAAAAGCGGCTTTACTTGGCATCAGTGTGGACCAGATTGCAAAAATTCTTGGAATGGGCTTAAAAGGAGCAGTAATCAGTGTTGCACATATTCCAAACGAAAAAGATCAGGTCGGTATTTTTGTAAGATTTGAGAAAAAATACAGAAATAATTTAGAAAGCCTTGATAAAATAAAATTAATGTCAATGACAACCCATAGATTAGTGCCGCTTAAAGAAGTGGTAAAAGTTGTGCCTGTGGGTTATGACGGAATGATTACAAGCAAAGATTTAAGACCTATGGTTATGGTTACTGGTGAAATGAATAAAAGAGGTAGTATTTACGCACTTTTGGATATTTTCTTTGAGCTTAAAGACAAAGGAATTCCTGGTTATAAAATCATTTATGACGGAAATCCGAGATTAAACCTAAAAGCACTTGATTTAAAAACCGGTAAAAGTTATGATTTAATCTGGGGAGGTGAATGGGAGCTTACATTTGATGTATTCAGAGATCTTGGAAGTGCATTTGGTGTTGCAGTTGTGTTAATTTATCTATTGATGGTTGCTTATTATAAAAACTTTAGAATTCCAAGAATTGTTCTCGCAGCCGTACCGCTTACATTTATCGGGGTTCTTCCGGGACATGCCATAATGAACTGGATAACTCTTGCATTTTTCCATTCGAAAACATATTTTACGGCAACCAGTATGATCGGGTTTATTGCACTAGCCGGAATTGTTGTTAGAAATTCGCTCCTTTTAATAGACTTTACCAATGACTTAATTAGACAGGGCAGAAGTATAAATGAAGCAGTGATTGAAGCTGCCGCTACAAGATTTAGACCGATTATTTTAACAGCCCTAGCAATAATCTTGGCATCATTTGTAATTGTTCTTGACCCGGTTTGGCAGGGTCTTGCAGTTGCACTGATTTTCGGTGTACTTGCTTCTACATTATTATCAGTCATAGTAGTTCCGATTCTTTACTGGAGATATTTGATTTCAAAACAGAAAAAAGAAAAACATATTAAATACGGATTAGAAGATATTTAATTCCTTTTTTCCTTTTCTTTTATAAATTTATGTTATAATTTTTAATAAAAGTAAATTTTGTGTAAAAAGAGTGAATATGGGTTCAATAACTTCTAAAATGCTTAAAATTATTATAATGTCGTTATTTGTAGCCACAATTATTATTGTAATTTTATATGTTATTTTATTAAATTTATTTATATATCAGGAAAAAGAAAAAGCCAAAATAGTAACCAATATTGCTTTTTCAACCAAATATTCACAAATGATGCATCATTATATCTCTTTTAATGAAATAATTAAAATGTATAAAAAAAATTCCAACATTGATTTTAAAATATATTCTTTGTTAAAAAATAAAAATTTAAGCAAGGACAGCTTTTTTAAAAAATTAAAAAAAGAAAAAGAGACTTATAAGATTAATTTAAATTATCTTAAATATTATAAAGTAATAGAATTAAAAAAAAGCTGTTTGAAATGTCATGGAAAAGTCAGAAGAAATTTTATGAGTTGCGGCGGAATAACTAAAATGAAAAATAAACTGGTGGGATTTAAAAAAGGAGATATTATTGGATTTGTTGAAACCAAAGTACCTGTAAAAAAATCTTTTATATATTTCAATTTTTCATTTATTGTTGCTATAATCTTTCTTCTTTTAGCTTTAATCGCCACTTTATACGCTTTTTCCGATTTTGCCAAACTGCTTAAAAAAAATATCAATATTTTATTGGAATTTTTTGATACCAGAGTTTCAAAAGGAATATATGAAACTTTAAAAATCAAAATGGATTTTATTGAATTTGAAAAATTGAAAGAATCAATCAATAAAGCTGTAAACGCAATAAAATATTACAGAGATGAAATGATTAAAAGATATTATTACAATCACATTACAAATCTACCAAACAGAATGAAATTATTTGATGATATGAAAACAACAGATAAAAATTCTTTGGCAATTTTGAATATTAATAAGTTCAGAGAAGTTAATGATTATCTTTCTCAGGAGATGGGGGATTTAATTATTAAAGAAGTGGCCAAAAGATTGGTAAATATAGCAGACGGTGATGTATATCATGTAAATATTGATGAATTTGCTATTTTACTCAATGATAATAGATGTGAAAAAAACTGCGGGTATATTAAAAAAATAATTAATAAACTAGAACAACCATATATTATAAAAAACAATGAAATAAATTTATTTTTTAGGGCGGGAATTGGCTCTAGAAAAGAAAAAGATGTTTTTAAAGTAGCTGATATAGCTATAGAATATGCAAAAAGAAAAAAAAGAAAATGTCTTTGTTTTTGTGAAATAAAAGATTTGGCGCAAAGTTTTGAAAGAAATCAAAAAATTTTAAATATGATAGAAAAAGCTTTGAGAGAAGACAGGATAATTCCTTATTTTCAACCTATTATAGATAATAAAACGCAAAAAATTGTAAAATATGAGGCATTAATCAGGATGATAGGAGAAGATGGAAAAGTTTATTCCCCAGAGTTTTTTTTAGATGTTGCAAAAAGCGTAAATATATATAAAAATTTAACACTAATAGTTTTTCAAAAAACATTAAATATATTTAAAAACAGAGAAGAAGAAATTTCTTTGAATCTTTCCTTAGAGGATTTTGAGGATGAAAATATAAAAGAAAAAATTTATAATTTGATTAAAGATTTTCCAAATCCCCAAAAAATTACAATTGAATTATTGGAAAATGAAGATATAGCTTCAGATGCCTCTATTTTAAATTATTTAACAAAACTTAAAAAGTTAGGGGTAAAAATTTTTATTGACGATTTTGGGAGCGGTTATTCCAATTTCAGTTATTTATTTAAATTTGAAATAGACGGATTAAAAATTGATGGAAGTTTGATAAAAAATATTTTAACTGATAAAAAATCTCAAATGATTGTAGAAACAATGGTGGAATTTGCAAAAAAAGGAAATATAGTAACTGTTGCAGAATTTGTTGAAAATAAAAAAATTTTTGAATATATAAAGAAATTGGGTATTGATTATTCCCAGGGATATTATTTTTCTCCTCCTAAACCTTTGATATAATTTCGCTTAAAAAACAGGAGAGAGATTATTTAATGCAAATAGTAAAATTTAAAATAAAATTGTTATTTTTATTTATTTTAACATTATCTTTGTATTCTAAAGATCTATATGATGTTTATAGATATAATGGCTGCGAGAGTGTAAAAAAAATATTGGAAAATTCTATCCAGTCTCCTGCTTTTTGGTTAAACAGGTTAAAAAATATAGATGTTAGTTTCGGTTATTTTGAATATAAAAAAAATATTCTTTTTTGTAATAAACTGCAGAGGACTTTGTCGGTTTATTATGTGGATAAAGGTAAATTCAAACATATAAAAACATTTAATGTAATTGTAGGTAAACTGGGGGATAAAGAAAAAGAGGGGGATTTGGTGACCCCTATAGGCGTATACAAATTAAATGCTGTTTTAAATAATATAGATTCTTTTTATGGACCTTTTGCTTTTGAAACAAGTTATCCCAATTTATATGATGAATTGCTGGGCAGAGACGGACATGGGATCTGGATTCACGGTAAACCTCTTGATGGTGAAAAAAGACCCGATTTATCAAAAGGCTGTATAGTTTTGGATAATCCGGATTTAATTTATTTAAAAAAACTTATTAATTACCAGAACACATATCTTTTGATTAATGATTCCAACCCTCTAAAAGCTACAAAACAGGAAATTGCAGATATATTGGCATTTCTTTATAAATGGAGAAATGCTTGGGAACACAATAATTTTGAAAAATACAAGAATTTTTATGATAAAGGTTTTAAACGATATAACGGTGATAATTTGATAAAATTTTTGGATTATAAAAAAAGGGTTTTTTATAATAAAAAATATCAAAAAGTTGAAATTTATTTTAAAAAAATCAATATAATACCTTATCAGAATACAGAAAATGAAAAAATTTTCAGGATTGATATGTATGAGGATTATATATCAAAAAGTTATAAATATCACGGTCCCAAAGAACTTTTTATTAAAAAAACCCCTGAGGGATATAAAATAATTATTGAAAAATAAGGATTAAAATGAAAATAGTGCTCGCATCATCAAATAAGGGAAAAGTTAGAGAAATAAAAGAAATTTTAAATAGTTATGAAATTATTCCTTATACTGATTTGATTCCTTCTTTTGAAATTGAAGAAAACGGAAAAAATTTTAAAGAAAATGCAATTATTAAAGCTAAAGCTGTGGCCGAAAAGTTACCGGGATTTATTGTAATGGCTGATGACAGCGGGATAAGTGTGCCGTTTCTTGGTGGAATTCCCGGAATTTATTCCGCCAGATTTGCGGGCGAGGGGGCAAATGACAGGGATAATTTAAATAAATTGATAGAAGAACTAAAAAAAAGAAATATTAAAAAAACACCTGCGTTTTACACAGCGGCAATTGCCGTGTCTTCACCTTACGGAGTTTTTACAGCGCACGGGTTTATGCACGGCGATGTAATTGATGAGGCAAAAGGTGATAAGGGTTTTGGCTATGACCCGATGTTTATACCAAAAGGATTTGATAAAACATTGGGCGAGCTTGATGAGAAAATAAAACAGAAAATTTCTCACCGTTACAAAGCATTGAAATTAATAGAAAAGATATTAAAAGTAATTCAATAATTTTTCACTTTTCATTTTTAATTTTTAACTATTTCAAAGCAATATTTTAGCGCTTATAGCACATGCCGCACTTTCACTTCTTAAAATAAAACCTTCAAGTTTATAAATTTCAGTGAATTTTTCTTCTTCACTCTCACTGAAACCGCCTTCCGGTCCTATTAAAACAGGCTGGGTTATATCGGCTGAGTCAATTTTTTTTCCGTTAAAATTAAGAACGCTGAAATTTTTATATTTTTCAAAAAATTCTTTGCTTGAATTTAATATTTCAATTTCCATTAAATCACTTCTTCCACACTGTTGGCATGAATTTATAAGTATTTTTTTGATTCTGTCGATTTTTAATTTAAAGTTTCTCTGAGAAAAATCGCAGTATACAAAAGTTATTTTCCCGACTCCGATTTCATTTAATGAAGGCAAAATTTTTTCAATGTTTTTAGTATCTATTATACACCATGCAATATGAAAAAATTTTTCAGGTTTATTAGGCATATGTTTTTTTTCAACAAGGGTTAAAAATGCATTTTTTTTGTTTATTTCATCAATTTTATAGATATACAGATAATCATCTTTTAAATTTCTGATTTTAATGAGTTCGTTTTTTTTAATTCTTCTTACCTTAAAAAGATATTTATGTTCATCTCCTGTTAAAATCAGTTGATTTGCGGGATTTTCAATATATAAAAACTGCATTATCCGCCTTTTTGATATAATTATAACAATTTATACAAAGGAGCGTGTTTGGTAAAAAATATAATTACCTTTTTAAAAAACCCTAAAAAAAGCCCGGTTTATAAAATTTTAAATTTAAAAGACGAAGAAATTGAAATTTTAAGATTAATGCTGGAATATTATGTAGACGGTAAAGAAGATATAAATGTAAAGGAAATTTTATTTTCCGTTTATGGGAAAGATAAATTCAAAGCACTTGAAAATATTGATGTGATTAAAAATTTAATAGAGGAAGGTTGGATTGTAATAAGTTCCATCGGTCAGTTTAAAGTAAACGATATGACAAATCTGGAGCTTTTCAATTCAAATATTTCACTTTCCATTTCATTTTTAAAACTTATCGAACAGGGTTCCCTTGAGCTTGTAGTTCCTGAAAACAAACCTTATAATGACCATTTGGAGTTTTTACATGACGAGTTTTTAAGAATTGAAATATACGAACAGCTTGCAAATATAAAAAATTCTTTTTCTAAAACAAGTTCAAGTATAAAAAGACTTCAAAGCAAACTGATTTTAATTGAAAATACAATAAAAGAAAAAGTGAAAAAAACAAAAATTGATCTTCCGGTTCTTAATTTTATAAAAGAAAATGAATTAAACGAAAAAGAGGAAATAATATTTTTGGCTCTTTTAAAAGAAGAATATACCAATTCGAATGAAAATGCAAGGGAAATGAATTATCTTTTAAATTTAATAAGTTCCGATGAAATTGAAAGAATTAAAAACAGAAGCCTGCTTGATGAAAATTCAAAACTGGTAAGTGAAGGTATTATTGATTATGATGAACTTATAGGAGCTTTTGGCGGATTTAACAGAATTTATTTTATAAATGAAGATATTTTAAAAGATTTAATTCATCCGAGAAAAAAACACAAAATCGAACATGTTGTAAAAGAGACTCTTTTTGATTTTATTGAACCGAAATATTCCCTAAAAGATATCATATTGGATGAAACAACACAAAAAAGACTTAATACCCTTTTAAAACAGATTGATAAAAAAGTATTAAACAAGCTAAAAAAATGGGGAGTAAAAACTTCAAATGACATAGAAGCCAAAATAATTTTTTACGGCTATCCCGGAACGGGTAAAACCGTGACAGCTTTAGCTTTGGCAAAAGAGCTTAATAAACCGGTTTTAAGTCTTGATAGCAGTAAAATTTTGTCTATGTATGTGGGGGAGAGTGAAAAGAATGTAAGAAAACTTTTTGATGAATATAACATGGTTGCTGAGAAATTAAAAACAAAACCGGTTTTATTGCTAAATGAAGCAGACCAGTTTTTAAGTACCCGTACAACCGCCTCATTTAGCAGTGCTGATAAAATGCACAATCAAATGCAAAATATATTCTTAGAACAGATTGAAAAATTTGACGGGATATTAATTGCCACTACCAACCTGCTAGAAACTTTAGATAAGGCTTTTTCAAGAAGGTTTGACATAAAAATAGAATTTAAAAAGCCTGAATTTAAAGAGAGGGTAAAACTTTGGAAATTAAAACTTCCTAAAAATGCGGATTATGAGGAAAATTTTGATATTAAAAAACTGGCTTCTTATGAACTGACCGGTGCCCAGATTGAAGTAATAATCAAAAATACAGCCCTTAAGGTTGCTATGAGGAAAAATTCGGTTTTTAAAACAGAAGATTTTATTGAAGAAATTAAAAAAGAAAAAATCAATTCATTTGACAGTGAAAAAGAAATAGGATTTTTAAATATATAAATGAATGTTTATTTATTACATGATGTAACATCATTATTAAAAACATTTAAATAAATGTTTTACAAAAATATAAATTTTCCTTATAATTACTAAATTAGAAACAGAATAGCTATTAATTTTGCTATACTAACCAAAAAAGGAGATAAAATGGGTCTTATTTTAACAATAGCCTCCGGTTTAGTGGCAGGTATATTGCTTTTATATTTACTTGGGATAATAATAGCGCCTTTTAATCCGGGTGATATTAAAAACGACCATTTTGAATGCGGGCTCCCGCCAAGTTCTGAATCCCCGAGTAAAGCCAATTTTAATTATTTTATTTTTGCGATATCTTTTATTGTGTTTGATATGGCAGGGCTTTTCTTTTCTTTATTTGTTTTTGCGGATGATAAAGATGCTCTAAACTGGGCTATGGTTTTTGGAATTTTACTGTTTGCAGCTATTACAATAAGTATGAAGGAGTACAGAAATGCTAAAAGTTCTTGATTTTTTTAATTATGCAAGGAGTAAATCTCCCTGGATAGTTCATTTTTGTAGTGGCTGTTGTTCACTTGAAATGTTAGCTTCTATGGGACCTAGATATGACTGGGAAAGATATGGGTATATTATGACTCCAACTCCAAGACAGGCTGATATTATTTTTATTACAGGGCTTGTAAGTAAAAAAATTCTGCCGGCTCTTCTTAGAACTTATGAACAAATGCCAGAACCTAGATATGTCGTTGCAATTGGTGCATGTGCGTTTGACGGCGGGCCTTATAACGATTCACCGTCAGTTATAAAAAACATGACAGAAATTTTACCGGCTGATGTATTTGTGGCAGGCTGTCCTCCAAAACCTGAAGCCATTATTGCCGGTCTTGAAGAGCTTAAAGAAAAAATCAAAAGAGGCGAGCCAAGCGCATCAAGCCAGGGCGGCCTTTGGAAACAAATGAAATTTTAAGGGATGGCGATGGAGAAAATTAAAGAAATTTTAAATAAATTTGATACAGAATATATAGAAGATTACAAAAAAACATGGGTAAAAGCAAAACTTAAAAATAAAGAAGATTTATTAAATGTGGTAAAAGATTTAAAACATGAGGGAGTTAAAACCTGCTCAACCGTTTCTCCTACCGATTTTATAGATGAAGACAAAATAGAAATAAATTATTTTTTAGAAGATTTAAAAAACAAAAGAAATGTATGGTTAAAAGTTGATATTCCAAGAGATTTAGAACATTGTGAAATTGATTCAATAACTCCTCTTTTTCCAAGCGCTGATTATCATGAATTGGAAGCATATTCAACTTTTGGGGTAAAATTTAAAGGTCATCCGAATTTAAGATACTTTTTAATTTCTCAGGATTATTACGGCAAATTTCCATTTAGAAAAGATTTTGACTGGAAAGAGCATGAAAAGCATTTAATAGAAAATGTAAATGCAATAAGTGAAGATTTTTTTGAAGATTATGAAGAAAATGAAAAAAAATTAGGTCATAATGGAAGTGAAACAGTATTAAACTGGGGTCCAACTCACCCAGCAAGCGGACCTATCAGACTTAAAGTTTTTACAAACGGAGAAATTATAGAAAAAATTGAACCGGATATTGGATATGTATGGAGGGCGTTAGAAAATTTAGTTGAGAGGAAAGATTTTATAGGCGCTATTACAGCAGTCGAGAGAATCTGCTTTATGGATAATCCAAATCCGATGATATGTTATTCTCAGGCTGTTGAAGAGATTGCAGGAAAAGAAATTACTCCGTTTGCAAAATATATGAGGGTGGTTTTGGGAGAAACAGGAAGAATTGCAAGTCACTTGATTTCCATTGGTGGATTTTTCGGAACAATGGGACTTCAGACATTTTTGATGTGGACACTTGACGTCAGAGAATATTTTCTAGACGTTTTAGAAGATTATAGTGGAGCCAGAATTGCAACTGCCTGTGTAGAACCCGGAGGTGTTAGATACCCACTTAATGATTATAAAGCTTGGTTTGGAGAAATAAATAAAGCGATAGAAAAATGGGAGAGTGTTAAACCTGATATTGAAGATATTTTCTTAAAAAACCCTCTTATGACTACCAGGGCAAAAGGTCTTGGAATATTTACCAAAGAAGATGTGGAAACATATTATCTTGCAGGTCCTATTGCAAGAGCCAGCGGATATAAAACAGATGTAAGAATTGATGAACCGTATGCTGCTTACGGTGAACTTGAAATGGATTATGTGATCTGTGACAGCGGTGATACAAGAGACAGGCTTTATATTATTTATAAAGAAATAAATCAGTCAATTGATTTAATTAAACAGGCTATGAAAAAACTTCAAGAGGGTATTGAAGCTGGAGAGATGGATCCAACAAAAGACCATTTAATCAGAATGCCAAAAAGACTTCCAAAAGGTGAAGCGGTTACAAGAGTTGAATGGGCCAGGGGAGAAATGCTTATGCATTTGGTAACAGAAGAAAAAGCAACAAGTCCATACAGACTTAAATTAAAAGCGCCAAGTGTTAACCATACAATGGTTCTTGATGTGTTACTCAGAGGAAAAACATTATCTGACATACCGCTACTTTACGGAAGTATGCATATATGTCAGGGTGATTTAGACAGATAAGGAGATAAAATGGGTGTAGGTGAAATTTTATTTTATATTTTAGTTTTTCCGGGGCTTCTTTTTTTACTTGGTTGGACTTTTTTTGTGTTTTATTTTTCAAGAAAAACATTAGCATACCTTCATAAAAGAGTAGGGCCTCATTATAATGGACCTGCAGGTAGTTTGCAGACAGTTTATGATATTTTTAAACTGCTTGTTAAAGAAAATGTAACGCCAAAAAGTGCTGATCCGTATTTATTTAATATTATTCCTATTATTACACCTCTTGTGGCTGCACTTCCGGTATATTTGATACCTTGGAGCCCAATGATAAATAACGGTCATGGAATTATTGATACTCAGTATGGACTTTTAGGGATTGTTGTATTAATTGGGGTTGAACCGTTTTTATTGTTTTTAACAGGTTTTGGAAGTAATAATAAATATTCATTTCTCGGGGGGATGAGAATTCTTGCTCAAATGATTTCAATGGAAGCACCGTTTTTTTTAGCGGCATTGTCTCCTGCTATTTTGTTTGGAACTATGAATTTATATGAAATTATGCAATCAAATACATGGCTTACAACTTTAATTTTATTACCAGGTGCAATTATTTATATAGTTGCGATGCTCGGAGTGCTTGAACAGCCTCCGTTTAATATTCCAGATGCAGAACAGGAAATTGTATATGGGTTTTATACGGAATATTCCGGCACAAATTATGTTTTGCTTAAATTTGCTGAATTTACAGAAATTTTGGTTGTGAGTGCAAGTGCGGTTGTGCTGTTTTTCGGCGGATATAAGGGGATCGGTTTTGATAGTTTTTGGTGGTTGTTTTTTAAAATAATTTTAATTGCTATTTTAGTTGTAGCAATCAGGGCTTCTAACCCGAGACTTAGACTTGATCAGATGCTTAAATTTTGCTGGAGCTGGCTGACACCTATGGCTATATTAAATTTAGTTTGGGTTACATTTGCAAGAATTTATATATTAGGAGCGTAAGATGTTGTTTCAAATAAGTGAAAGAATCCTCAGAGTTTTAAAGGCTCTGAAAGAACCAAGGATTGCAGTAAAAGACGTAGTAAAAGAACCAGCTCATAAATCTCCTATTTTTAGAGGAAGACACACAGTAAGATATGATATTTGTACAGGATGTGATGCATGTAATAAAATTTGTCCTGTTGATGCCATTAAAATGAAGCCTTTACCTATTAAAAGGCCAAATAAAGTACCGGAAGTAAATTTAGCTATTTGCATATTTTGCGGTCTTTGTGAAGATGTGTGTCCTACAAAACCCGAAAAAGCTATTAAACTTGCCGGTGGCGATATAGAAATGGTTACACATGACGGTACTCATGAAACGCTTGAAAATTTCTGGGTAAGAGTAAATATTCCTGAAGAATGGATAGAACAGAAGAAAAAAGAAGAAGAGGAAAAAGCCAGAAAAAAAGCTGAGATGATGGCTAAGAAAAAAGCGGAAGCAGAAGCTAAGAAAAAAGCAGAAGAGGAAGCTCAAAAAAAACAAGAGATTAAATCTCCTAAAGGGGAAGAAAAATGAGTATATTAATTTTGTTTATCGCATTGGTTTTGGCAATTATGAGTTTAACTCAAAAAAACACTGTCGGTGCAGTAATGGCTTTTGTTATGATGATGTTTTTACTGGGAATTTATTACATAGGAATGGGTGAAAAACTTCTAGGGCTTTTTCAAATATTTGTCTATACAGGTGGGATTGTTGTATTGACACTTTTTGGTGTAACAGTAATAGGTAATAAATTTCCTGATTTTAAAATCAGACCTTGGGCTGTCGCCGTTATTACTTTTGTTATGATAGGTTTAATTATTATTCCATTTTTAATGCCTGAAATTCCAAGTGCGGGTAAACCTATACCTCTTAAAGACCAAGTAAAAGTATTTACAGATTTTTATGCTGAAATTGCAATTTTTATGGGTGTGGTTGGAGCGAGTATATTATACGGAAGCATTAGAATGTTACACACTCTAAAACATGAAAAGGAATAACGATGGTTGGGTTTTATATTGATGCATTTTTTGCTTTAATGCTTTTTGGTGTAGGTTTATACGGGGTTACCAGTAAAAGTGATTTTTTAAAAATATTTTTTTCACTGGAAATGCTTTTAAATGCTGTAATACTGCTTTTGGCTAGTGCGGCATTCCATTTCGGACTTACAAGAGGTTTGGCAGTTGCCTATGTAATTATTGTAATTGCAACGCTTGAAGCGGCGGCTGGAATATTGATATTTATTCTAAGTTCTAGAATGACAGGTGAAATTATTCCAGATAATTTAGATAAGGCGGTGAAAGATGAATAATGCAGTAAATATTTTATTATACGCTCCGTTTATTGGTGCAGTTTTGGCATATATTTTAGGTAAATTAAAACAACCTTTAGCGTTTTGGGTTGCTGAAATTACCGGTGGACTTTTATTTTTGGCAAGTATTGTAATTTTTGTTACTCATTCGGGCGTTCCTATTGATATTGATTATACATGGATTAGTTATGGGGATTTGAAACTGCCTTTTGGTATTTATATAGACCATCTTTCAATTGTAATGCTTTTAATTGCAACAGGTCTAGGACTCGCTGATATTCATTTTGCCCACGATTATATGGGTAGTGATCCGGATCAGCCGAGATATTATGCAAAAGTCCTATTTTTTATTGGTGGTATGATTTTACTTGTTATTACAAAAGATTTAATCGGCGCTTTTGTCGGTTGGGAATTTATGGGGCTTGCAAGTTATGCTTTAATCAGTTTCTGGTATTTTAAAAATTCTGCCGCAAATGCGGGTATGCAGGCATTTCTTTATACAAGATTCGGAGATATTTTTATATTGGCAGCTATAGGGCTTTTATATTATTATGTCGGAACTGTTAATTTAGTAGAACTAAATCATTTAGCTGATGCAGGTCAGATTAATAAAATTGTTGCATTGGTTGCGGCTTTGTTTATATTTATGGGAGCTATTGGTAAATCAGGCCAGTTTCCGCTTTATCCTTGGCTTATGAATGCTATGGAGGGTCCTACAACTGTTTCTGCATTAATTCACGGTGCCACAATGGTTAACAGCGGTATTTATATTGTTGCAAGACTTTTTAATTTTTATGCTTATACAGATGCACTGTATGTAGTTGCAAATGTGGCAGCACTTTCTGCATTTATAGGTTCAACATCAGCACTTGTCCAAAAAGAGATTAAAAAAATCTTGGCTTATTCAACAATGTCTCACTTATCAATAGCTTTTGTTGGTCTAGGTGTCGGTAGTCTGGCTGCCGGAATGATTCATTTAGTCAATCATGCTATTTTTAAAGCACTGCTTTTCTTAAGTGCCGGTGCGGTTATTTATATTGCACACCATACAAAAGATGCATGGAAACTCGGAGGACTTGTTAAAAAAGCGCCTTATGTTGCTTTGTTTATGGCAATGGGCTCACTTTCACTTTCAGGTGTTCCTCCATTTAGTGGATTTTTCTCAAAAGAAATGGTAGTTACTGAAGCGTGGCTGCACGGTAATGACTTTACTAAGATTTTTGTAACTATTGCGGCGTTATTATCAATTGCGTATATTACAAGGCTTTGGATTCTGATTTTCTTAGGAGAGCCGAGAAATGAAGAAATTGCGGGAAGTGTGCATAAACCGAGTAATTTATGGATAAGACTTCCTCTTGGAATTTTAGCTTTTGTTACTCTTTTGATTTCAATTTGGCAAACTGATATCATTCATTATATTACCGGTGAAGAAGCGGTAGAAGAACATATCGCCTGGCTTGGTGTATTTATGTTATCTACTATGTTTGTTATTTTCTTAATAGTTGTGGGACTTTATGTAAGAGGGCTTCAGTTATTGTATAAAATAGGGTCCCATCATTTTATCCAGATAATTCACCAGGTTTTATTTAACGGATATTATGTGGAAGCAATGATTACATGGATTAGTAAAAACATAATTGTAAATGCTTTGGCAAAGTCCGCAAGGTGGTTTGATTCAAAAGTAATTGACTATATTGTGGATGCTACTGTACCTACAACTTATCAGGTTTATAAATTATTCAGGGTAGGACACAGCGGTAAAATTGGAACATATATGGGACAAATGGTCCTTGGAGTTGCAATTATAGTATTAGCAATCTTAATAATTGTAAAGGGTCTATAATGGTAGCAGTAGATATTATTTTCGCACCGATATTTTTATCGGTTCTGGTTTACTATTTGACAAAAAATGCACAGGAATATACAAAATATATCGCACTTGCATGGTTTGTTGTTGAATTTATTATTGCATTTAGCTGGTATAAAAGTCTGCCTCAGGTTGGGTTTTTAGAACTTGGTAATTATTTAAGTGTTCCTCAGTTTGGATTTGATTTAACTTTAAGAATTGATGCCTTGAGCGTTGCAATGCTTCTTTTGACATCAGCTCTTTTAATACTGGTTGTATTTACTTCCTGGGAAGAAAAAAATCAGGCTGCTTATTTTAGTTTGTTAATTGCATTTAGCGGACCTATTTTTGGTGTTTTTATGACAACCAACGTTTTATGGTTTTTTATCTTTTGGGAATTGACTCTAGTTCCTATGTATTTTCTTGTAGGTATTTGGGGAAGTGAAAAAAGAATTTATGCAGCGGTTAAGTTTTTCCTATTTACCCATGTTTTTGCAATGTTTATGTTTATAGGATTTTTCTTACTGTTTAAAGAAACAGGTTATTGGGATTTAACTTTAATTAAAGAAGCGGCTTTAACCACCCCTGCACTTATCTGGTGGCTGATGTTTTTGGGTTTTGCTGCAAAACTTCCTGTATTTCCATTTCATACATGGCTTCCTGTTGCACACGTAGAGGCGCCAAGTTCCATTTCTGTATTACTTGCAGGTGTACTTCTTAAAATGGGGGCTTACGGACTTATAAGATTTACAGTTGAACTTATGCCAGAAACTACTGCTCATTTTGCAATTTATATGGTAATTATCGGTTTGGCTACAACTCTTTTTGCCGGAATGCTTGCTATTTATGAAAGACATATAAAAAGAATGGTTGCATATTCTTCCATTTCACATATGGGGCTTGTAGTGGTTGCAATTTCCACTATGACATATGACGGTCTGAGTGCGGCACTTTATGAAATGATAGGACACGCTCTTGTTATTTCACCACTGTTTTTAATTGCGGGATGGCTGCATCATAAAACACATACATGGTATATGGATGAGATGGGCGGAATTATGAAATATGCACCATATGCAAGTGCTATATTTATTTTAGCAGGTATGGCGGCTTTAGGCTTACCAGGAACTATGGGATTTGTGGGAGAACTTACAATTATAGTTTCATCAATTAAAGCATACGGCTGGTGGATAGCTGTTATTGCACTTGGTAGTTTAATCAGTGCCGGTTATATTATTTGGGCTGTCAGACGTGCAATTCACGGAGAGGCTAGTGAAATTGTCTTAAAATCTAATTTTAAAATGAGTTTTGCAGAAAAATTTGCTTTGGCTATTTTTGCTGTTTTAATTATATATTTTGGGGTTCAACCTCAAGCAATATTTGATTTAGCAAATCAAGCATTTGCAATGTTTGGAGGTATGCAATGAGTTTTATAACATTAATAGCGGCGGGATTATTAGTACCGGTTTTTTACAAAAACAACATTTTCATTGCTAAATTAATCGCAGTTGTGGCATTTATTTTATCTGCATATTTTGTATATACAAATCAGAGTTTAAGCAGTGTGTTTCCTTTATTTGTAAGTGACGAGGCCACTAAACTTATGGAATATGTGTTACTTGCAACATTGGCTGCGGTCTCACTGTCTCTAACAGGATTTGAAAGACCTTTAATTGCTCAAATGCTTTTTATTGCAGGGCTTTCACTGGCAATTCTTGAGACAGATAATTTTTTTGTATTTATTGTGTTATTTGAATCTATAGCTATAGTTTCTTATATTTTGGTTGCTAATATCAGAAATTTTTATAATGCAGAAGGGGCTGTGAAGGCGTTTATTGCAGGGGCTGTGGCAAGCGGTATTATCTTGCTTGGATTTGCATTATTTTCTTTTGTAACAGACAGTTTTACATATAATGAAATGAGTGTAAATGGGAAATTTACATTAATTGCTGTTGCTATTATGCTTGCAGGTGTCTTCTATAAATTAACAATTGTGCCAATGCATGCTTGGGCTGCGGATACATATTCTCAGGTTAATCATGCTGCGGCAGCTATTTTGAGCGGTGTTATAAAAAGTGTAATGTTGTTAGCAATTTTTAAAGCGTTTTATAAATTTATGATTGCTTATCCAATTGCCACTGTTTTAATTTTCAGTTTCTTTGCGATAATCACTATGACACTTGCAAACTTTATGGCTTTATGGCAAAAAAGAATTTCAAAAATTTTAGCTTATTCTTCAATTGCACACAGTGGTTATGCCCTAATACCTTTTGCCGCTGCAGCAAGTGTTTATTCTTATGCAGGGGTTCTTTATTATGCAATTGCATACATTTTTATGCAGACAAGTGTGTTTTTAATCTTAAATGATTTAAGAAGAGAGGCTGGTGTTAAGTTTCTTGAAGATATTAAAGGACTTGGAAAAAGAGCACCAATTCATTCATTTTTCTTTACTGTTCAGATTTTTTCACTTGCAGGTATTCCTCTTTTAGCAGGATTTTTGAGTAAAGCGGTTGCATTTTATTCGGGTGTAGATGCAGGCCTTTGGCCGATAGTGTTAATTGCGGCACTTAATTCTGCTTTAGCGGTTGGATATTATGCATGGATTGTAAAACATATTTATTTTGACAAGGCGAACAGTAACTCTACTATAGAAATTTCAACCGGTAGTTTTATAGGACAACTTATTCTTTTGACTGGAACTATTTATTTTGGTGTTTTTGCTGCAAGCGTATTTAATGCTACAATTTCAATGTAATATTTTTTTAAGGAAAATCATTGAAATTTTTTCTTTTTTTGTTTTCTTTTTTATATTTATATGCTTTAGAATTAAATATTAATTATTTTAATGATAAGCAAAAATATGAAATATTAACACTTTATAATAACAAGCCGTTTATTTGTTTAAATAAAAATAATCAGGTAATATGTAAATTTGATAAATTACCATCAACTCCTGTATTTAAAAGTAAGACTGTTTTTTTTAATATCAATCCCGAATTTAAAAATAAAAAATTTTATTTAGTTATTGATGTTAAAGATTTTTATCAAATAAAAAGTTTCAACGAACATCTATATGAAAATGCGTTGATTAACCCTTTTAAAATAAAAAAAGCAAAAAAATGGGTTATTATCGCTTCTAATAAAAAAATAATCGCCCCTGGTGATAATAACGGACTCAAGTTTTATTTTATACATTCCCCAAAACCGTATGTTGGTGCGATAGACGATAATGGAAATCCAATTGAGGAAAATAGTGAAAGTGAAGATGTAATAAAATATTTTGAAATAATAAATGCCTATAAACATCACAGAGATGTTAGTATGGAAATAGAAAATTTTATACAAAATTATCCGAATTCGGTTTTTTTACCCGATATTTTATTTTTAAAATTACAGATTTTAGATAAAAAAAATGATTCAAGTGATGTTATAAGTCTGGCTAAAATCTGGATTAAAAAATTTGCGTATGATGAAAATTTGCCAAAAGTATTATTATTAATGGCTAAAAATTATTCAAAAATAGGATTTTTGAGTGATGCAGCCTATTTGTATCAAAGAATAATAAATGAATATCCTAAAAGTAAAGAGGCATATTTAGCCATGATATATTTGGCGGATCAGCTCTATACAACAGGTGATGATAAAAAAGCTTTTGAATTTTATAAAAAAGCTCTTTATTCCACAGATGATATTGATATAGCTTCCCTTGCTGCAAGCAGACTGGCCCAGAGATATATGGACAAAGGAAATATTAAAAAAGCAATAAAATATTATATGAAAATATATAATGCAAATAAAAAATATTTATTAAAAGACAAATATAAAGCTTACGAGCTGGCTAAAATGCTTGCAAGTCACAATGGATATGAACTGGCTGTAAAAATAGGTGAGGATTTGATAAAAAAATTAAAAAAACTTGATGATTTATATGAACCGCTAGAATACAGTTTGGCAAATTGGTATTATGAAATGCAAAACTATAAAAAGGCTCTTTATTGGATAGAGAGATATTTAAACGAATTTCCTTACGGGGATTATTCTGATGCGTTGATGGCGCTTAGGGATAAAGTTATTTTTGAAGTACCGGATCATAATGTAACAAAGCAGCTTCAGGTAATTGATGAAATATTGCAGAAATACAAAGGGACTATTGCATATAAAGCTTTGTATAAAAAAGTGATGTTACTTTATAAATTAAAAAAATATGGAGAAATTTTAAAACTTGAAGATAAAATTCGGGAAATTCCGGATAAAATCTTTAAAAATAAAAAAGAGTTTTTAAATAAAATATATAAAGAATATGCAACTACGCTTTTAAAACAGAAAAAATGTTTTGATGCAATTAATTTGATAAAGTCCAAAAAATTGGTTTTAGATAAAAAATATGATGAGGAAATTTATAATTGTGCAATTAAAGTAAAAGCGTATAATATAGCCTCTGTTGTTTGCAATAAATATCTGGATTCCCCGGATGAGAGGCTTTTTATAAAATGGATGAAAAGAAAAATAAAGGCTCTTGAAGGACTTAGGGATTATAAAAATTTAATTTTGGCTGTAGATGATTTGTGCAGTGTAATGAAAAAAGGATGTTATGAGTATAAATTAAAAAAATTTTTTGCTCTTTGGAAACTTAAAAGATATAAAGAGGCTTTGGCTTTGGCAAAAGAACTTGATAAAGTAAAAGATATCAGAAACACAGATGCTTTTATTAAAATAATTAATTATGCCCTTAAAAACAATAATAATCTTTTGGCTGCCACATATGCTAAAAAAATTATTAATCTGCAAAACAGATTCAGGGCATATCCTTACTCTCCTTTTGTGGAATTTACTTATGCTAAATTTACTCAAAATAAAAAAGACGCTGTAAAAGTTTTAAAGGATGTATTAAACAGGGTAAAAGGTGAAAATAAGGCAAGGGCATATTTTATGCTTGCAAATCTTACAAAAAACAAAAAATATATTGAAAAATGCCTGCAAGTTAAAGATTCAAAACTCTGGCGAGGGCTCTGCATGGATGCTAAAGACCTCTTTTAATGTAGAATGGATAATTGATAATACGAATAAAAAGAATTATCCGTTCTATATTTTACATTTTCTGTTTAGAATAATGTTTTCAAGCTTTTTTAGTGGGGCAGAAATTTTATTTGGAAACTGGGTTTTGTTGAAAATCTGCTGTCTTTTTGCAAGTCTTGCCGTATTTGTAACAATTTTTTCATAAAGCTCTTCTTTAGAATAAATTCCGTTAAAATAATCAAGCACTTCTTTTACGCCTATGGCTTTAAGGGCGGGCAGTCTTCTGTCACGGTATTTATGTTCAAGATATGCAACTTCGTCAATAAGCCCTTTTTCCAGCATTTTTTTGGTTCTTAATTTTATTCTCTCTCTTAAAGTTTGTCTGTCAATTTCTATTTCAAAAATAGGCAGGTTTTCAATTACAGGAACCGGGGGATTTTGTTTAAAATATTCAGTAGGCGACATTTTAGTTGCAAGATAAATTTCCAATCCTTTTTGAATTCTGTATGTGTCGTTTGGTGAAATTTTTGCTGCATAAACAGGGTCTGTTTTTTGTAAATCTTGAAAACTTAGTTTTTTAGCTTCTTTTTTTATTTCTTCACTTATAAGGGGCATTTTGGAAATTCCGGAAATCATAGTTTTTAGATAAAAGCTGGTGCCTCCCACAATTATTATATTTTTGTGAGGGATTTTTTTGTAAATTTCTATAAATTTCATTACATCAAATTTTTCATTAGGATAAATTTCATTTATTCCGTAATGTTTAACCATTTTTAATTCTTCAATGCTCGGCTTTGCAGAAGCTATGTCTATTTCTTTGTAAATGCTTAAACTGTCAAGCGAGAGGATTTCATAATTTAATTTCTTAGCTAATTTTATCGCCAAATCGCTTTTTCCTGAAGCTGTGGGGCCAATTAAAGCAAACAAATCTGTCCTTTTTTGCTACAATTATACAAAATTATATTTAATGGAGTTTTAATGCTAAAAAAATATATGGAACTTGTCAAATTTCAGCATACAATTTTCAGTATTCCTTTTATATTGATTGCAATGATAGTGGCGGCTAACGGTTGGTTTGGCTGGAAACTGCTGATTTTGGGAATAATAGCCGCTGTCAGTGCAAGAAATTTTGCAATGGCTTATAACAGATTTGCGGACAGGGATATTGATGCCAAAAATCCGAGAACCGCCAACAGACCTTCTGTTACCGGGGAGGTAAAAGAAAAAGAGATACTGTTATTTATTGTTATAAATGCCTTTGTTTTTGTAGTTACAGCTTATTTGATAAATTCTTTGGCATTTAAACTTTCAATTCCTATTTTGTTTGTTTTGGCCGGTTATTCTCATTTTAAAAGATTTAGTGAACTTGCTCATCTTATTTTGGGAATTTCACTGGGACTAGCTCCAATTGCCGGTGCCGTTGCGGTTAGCAGTTCAATTCCATGCTGGAGTGTTTTTTTGGCTCTTGGTGTTATGTTTTGGGTGGCTGGGTTTGATGTTTTGTATTCTTTGCAGGATATTGAATTTGACAAAAAAGAGCAACTTCATTCCATTCCTGCACTTGTAGGGGAAAGGGGCGCTCTTTTTATTTCAAAAATGTTTCATATTTTTGCTGTTATTTTCTGGGCTTTATTTGCCGCTTACGCCCATCTTGGTTTTTTTGGATGGGTTGCCGTAATTATTGGTGCAGCTATGCTTTATTATGAACATGTTTTAGTTAATAAAGATTTCAGGAACATTCCGAAAGCATTTTTTGATGTAAATGGATTTTTGGGAATTATCTTTTTAATTTTTATAATTTTAGATAAAGTATAAAAAGACAGGAAATGAATAATGGCAGATAATATCAGATTGATTCCGGCTATAATAGAATTTGAATTTGATGAATATGATGAAAAAAAACAAAAAGAGTTTGATACTCTTGGAAGTGAAACTGAAGATCCTATAGGACAGTATATAAAACTTGCAAAAGCAAGGGGAGAGACAAAAGATACAGATCCGGTTTTGCTTGAACTTTTGATAGCTCTTCATAGAAAAATAGATGAATTGACGGCAATTATCAAGAATGAAGAAAAAAATTATATACCTTTGAAATATAAAACAAATATTGTGGAGATAGGATTTGAATATTTTAAAATTGAAGATGATTTATTGGAAGAAAATAAAAAATATTACGGAAGAATGAAACTTCCTGTTTTTCCTCCAAGAATTGTACCTGTAATCTTTACCGGAATCAGTAAAAATATAGCAAAAATAGAATTTATGCACGAGCGTGATGAAAAGGATTACAATGCTTACATAATGGCCAGGGAAAGGGCGATTATAAGACAGATGAAGGCTGAAAATGGATAAATTGACTTTAATAATGTTTATAGGTCTTAGCGGATTTATGCTTTTTTTGTTTTTTTATATTATAAACAGGGATAAAATTACTGAAAATAAACTGGCCGGACTTGAGCTTAGTTTAGAAGAAATTAATCAGGAAATTTATAAATTAAAAAAAGAGGTTAAAAATTTAAAACAAAACAGTGGTTTAGAAGAAATTGAACCAATAATAGAGGAAGTCGTCGATTCCATAAAAAAAGTGGAAAAAAAATATTTTATAAAATTGAATGAAATAGAAGAAAAAATAAATATTTTAGAAAATAACAGCAAGAAAAAAATATTTGATTTTTCCAATATAAATACACAAGATGAGGAAAGAATAAAAAATCTATATAAAAATGGTTATTCCATTGAAGAAATAAGCAGGGAACTTAGAATTCCGGCGGGTGAGATAGAATTAGTACTTAAATTTTCAAATTTAAGTTGATTTAACCTTAAAAAAAACTTAAATTAAGGTTTTTTTAAGGTTTGTAGTTTAAAATTCTACACCAAAAAATTCACAAAAGGTGTGATAATGAAATTTACAAAATCAATTAGAGAAGAAGATGTTAAGAGAGATTGGATATTAATAGATGCTAAAGATAAAATTTTTGGTAGGGTAATAACTGAAATAGCTACATATTTAAGAGGTAAACATAAACCTTATTATACACCTCATGTAGATTGCGGAGATTACGTAGTGGTAATTAATGCAGATAAAGTTAGATTTTCTACTAATAAAAAATTAGGTGACAAATATTACAAACATACAGGGTATTTTGGAAGTGTAAAAGAAGAAACTGTTGAAAAACTTCTAAAAAACAATCCTGAAAAATTATTTAAATTGGCAACAAGAGGTATGCTTCCAAAAACAAAACTTGGAAGAAAAATGCTTAAAAAATTAAAAGTTTATGCAGGTGAAAATCATCCTCATACAGCTCAAGTAAAGGGTAACTAATGAAAATGCACGGTAAAATTTATGCAACAGGAAAAAGAAAAGAAGCAGTGGCTAAAGTTTGGTTGAAAGCGGGAAGCGGAAACATTGTGATTAACGGTAAACCTTTGGATGAGTTTTTAGGCGGGAGAGAAGCTCTTAAACTTAGGGTAAAATGGCCGTTAATGCTTACAAAACAGGAAACTTCTGTTGATATTGAAGTAAAAGTTTTTGGCGGTGGTTTTGCAGCTCAGGCTGATGCGGTAAAACACGGTATTTCTAAAGCTTTAGTGGAATATGCTCCAGAATTTAGAGCTATTTTAAAACCGGCAGGACTTTTAACAAGGGATGCAAGAGAAGTAGAGAGAAAAAAATACGGGAAAAAGAAAGCAAGAAAATCTCCACAATTCTCAAAAAGATAAGTTTTTTCTTTTTCTTTTCTTCTTCTAATAAATAGTGACAGACACATAATTAATTAAAAATTGATAATGGAAAATGTAAAATATTAATATATAATATCATTTATAAGAAATGTAAAATAAATTTAATAAATTAAAAATTTTTCATTCTTAATTTTTCATTTTACATTATTTTAAAGGGGTGTTATGAAAATATCTTTGGTTTTAAGCGGCGGGGGTGCCAGGGGTTATACACATATAGGTGTTATCAAGGAATTAAAAAAAGAGGGGTTTAAAATAATTTCAATAGCAGGTACTTCTATGGGTGCTTTAATAGGAGCACTTGAAGCGTGCGGTAAGCTCGAAATATATGAAAACTGGGTTACAAATCTTGATGTAATGGATATGCTGCAATTTTTAAATAATCCTTTTTCTAAAAACGGGTGGCTTAACAGTGATAAAATATTTAATAAAATAAAAGAATTGGTAGGAGATTATAAAATAGAAGATTTACCTATTAAATTTACAGCGGTTGCAACTGATCTAAATAAGAAAAAAGAAGTTTGGTTTCAAAAAGGCCCTTTGTGGGATGCTGTAAAAGCTTCCGCTTCAATTCCTGGTATTTTTTCTCCCGTAAAATTGAATAATATGTTATTGGTTGACGGAGGAGTGCTTAATCTAATGCCGGTGGCACCTGTTATGAGTGACATGAGTGATTTAATTATAGCAGTTAATTTATATGGTAGTGATAAAGATATAAAAATAAAACTTTCTAAAGAAGTTAAAAAAAAGCAGAATTTAATGGAAAATATATGGAGTAAAATTTTTAAAGAAAAACAAGACCCGGTCAATCAGTCAATTGATTTGATGATGGATACTATTTTTAGATACAGAAGAGCGGAATATACTCCTGATATAGAAATAGAAATACCGGAAACTATTGCTAAATGGTATGAATTCCACAGAGCTATAGAACTGATTAAAATAGGAGAGGAATTTGCTAAAGAAGCTATAAAAAATGCTAAAAACAAAGGAATAATAACATTGAAAAATTGATAATGGAAAAAGTAAAATTAATGATATAATTCCAAAAAAAGGAGAGAAAGTGGAAAAAATTCATACATCAAACGCTCCGGAAGCAATAGGACCTTATTCTCAGGCTATTAAAGTCGGAAACATGGTATTTACTTCAGGTCAGATTGCATTAACTCCAAATGGAGAATTTTTAGATAGTGATATTAAAACCCAGACAAAACAGGTTTGTGAGAATTTAAAAGCGGTTCTTGAAGCATCTGGGGCTAAAATAGAAAATGTGGTAAAAACAACCATATTTTTAAGTGACATTAATGATTTTGCTGCAGTAAACGAAGTGTACGGTGAATATTTTTCACATAAGCCGGCAAGAAGCACAGTTGCAGTAAAAGAATTGCCAAAAGCTGCCAAAGTAGAAATAGAATGTGTTGCAATTATAGAATAAATTCTTAAAAAAAACTTAATTTAAGGTTAGTTTAAGAAAAAATGTGTAATATTTCACACTAAAAAACCAAAAAGGATAAATATGTACGCGGTTATTAAACACGGCGGTAAGCAATATAAAGTAAAAGTAGGTGACGTACTTGAACTTGATAGAATTGAAGCAGAGCCTAAAACTGATATTGAGATTAATGAAGTTTTATTAGTAAAAGCTGATGATACAAAAATTGGTACTCCATTAGTTGAGGGTGCTAAAGTTGTTGCAGAAGTTATTAATCATGCAAGAGGAAAAAAAGTAATAATTTTCAAAAAAAGAAGAAGAAAAGATTCTAAGAAAAAAAGAGGTTTTAGAAGAGATTTTACAAGAGTTAAAATTAAAGAAATCGTAGCTTAATAATTTAAGGAGATATAATGGCACACAAGAAAGGTCAAGGGTCTACTCAGAATAACAGAGATTCTGCTGGTAGAAGATTAGGCGTTAAAAAATTTGGTGGAGAATTCGTAAGAGCTGGTAATATTATTATCAGACAAAGAGGAACAAAAGTTCATCCTGGTAATAATGTTGGTATGGGAAAAGACCATACTATTTTTGCTTTAATTGACGGTTATGTAAAATTTGAAATTAAAGACAAAAACAGAAAAAAAGTTTCAGTTTATCCTGCAAAATAAGGCTTTTGCCTTTTTCTTCATTTTAATACTTATTCTGGTTTAAGCTCAAATACTGGCAGATAAATTAAAATAACGCAAAAAAATAACGCAAATTTGGAAAATAATATTAAAATTATATTTAATTCTCCAGTTGTTTATATTTGTAATTTATGACTTTTTCTTAATGTAAAAAAATTATATTTTTACTTAGTTTTTTCAGTCAGTACCTTAAATTTAAATATCTATTTTCTATTAAATAATTGATATAATTTCTATAAAAAAGGATTAATTTGTTTGTTGATAATGTAAAATTAACCGTAAAATCTGGAAAAGGCGGTGCCGGGTGTGTAAGTTTCAGACGTGAAAAATTTATACCAAAAGGCGGACCTGACGGAGGAGACGGCGGAAAAGGCGGAGATGTAATAGTAGTATGTGATAAAAATACACATACTCTCTCGCATTTTAAAGGTAAGCGTGTTTTAAAGGCAAAAAACGGAAGACCAGGTGAAGGCAGAAAAAAACATGGGGCTGACGGAGAGGATTTAATTATTAAAGTACCGCCAGGTACTGTAATAAAAGATGCAAATACAGGCGAAATTTTGCTTGATATGAAAGAAGACGGGGAAAGAAAAGTTTTGCTTGAAGGCGGAAGAGGAGGACTTGGAAACTGGCATTTTAGAGGCCCAAGACAGCAGCTTCCAAGATACGCACAGCCGGGTGAGGAAGGAAAAGAGCTTGAAATTGTAATGGAACTTAAATTAATTGCGGATGTCGGGCTTGTAGGTTTTCCAAATGCCGGAAAATCCACTTTAATTTCAACCCTATCAAACGCAAGACCCGAAATTGCAAACTATGAATTTACAACTATTACCCCAAAACTCGGGGTTGTAAAGGTAGATGAATTTAGAAGTTTTGTAATGGCGGATATTCCCGGTATTATTGAAGGGGCTCACGAAGGAAAAGGGTTAGGGTTAAAGTTTTTAAGACATATAGAAAGAACAAAAGTAATCCTTTATATGATAGATATGGCATCACACAGAGACCCTTATTATCAGTTTGAAACGTTAAAAAAAGAGCTTAAAAACTACTCCGTTAAACTTGCCAATAGAAAATATGCAATAGCCCTTACAAAGGCCGATGCGGTGGAAAAAGAAAAAATAGAAGAATTTTTTAAAAAAATGGGAATCAAACCTACAGAGCCTAAATATAAGGCAAGCCTTGATTATCCGTGTTATTTTGGAAAAGATACATTTATTTTACCTATAAGTGCAGTAAGTAATATAAATATTGAACCGCTTAAATATGCTTTGATGAATTTGGTAGAAAGTGTAAAAGATGAGAATAGTATTTAAAGTCGGAACCGCCACCTTATATGAAAACGGCAGGTTATCCGATAGAATAGATAAAATTGTTGAATTGTTATCCGAACTTAATAAAAATCATGAAATTATTTTAGTCTCTTCCGGGGCAGTGGGAGCCGGATATACCAAATGCCCTTTGGATAAAACAAAACTTGAAAACAAACAGGCCCTAGCGGCAATAGGGCAGCCCCTTTTAATGAGAGAGTATAAAGAGAGGTTTCACAAATATGATATTACAGTGGCTCAGGTTTTAGTCACCGCTGCAGATTTTGATAGCAGAAAAAGAAGTGAAAATGCTAAAAAAATGATAAATGTTTTACTTGAAAATAATGTAATTCCCATTATTAATGAAAATGACTCGGTTTCAGTTGAAGAGATAATTTTTGGGGATAACGACCAGCTTAGTGCCTATGTGACATATTATTTTGATGCCGGTTTGCTTATAATGCTTAGTGACATAGACGCTTTTTATGATGACAATCCTAAAAAAAATAAAAATGCAAAACCTATAAAAAAGGTAACCAAAATTAAAGATGAATGGTTGAATGCCGAATGCGACCCAAATGATAAATTTGCAACAGGCGGAATTGTTACAAAACTCAAAGCCGCTAAATTTTTAATGGATAAGAATATTCCAATGTATTTAACTAACGGAAACGATTTAAACAGTGTAAGGGAATTTTTAAAAGGTAATCATACAAAAGGGACACTTTTTTTTAATGGAGAATTAAAAATGGATAATGGAGAATTAAAGGAAAAAAATGAAAGTGGTTGCAACCAATAGAAAAGCTTATCATGATTATGATATTTTTGATAAATATGAAGCCGGTATTGAGCTAAAAGGCAGTGAAGTTAAAGCCCTCAGAGAAGGAAGAGTAAATTTAAAAGACTCGTTTGTAAAAATAAAAGACGGTGAAGCGTGGTGGGTCCAGGGGCATATAAGTAATCTTGATACCACTTATAAATCATTCAGGCATGATGAAAAGCGTCCTAGAAAACTTCTTCTTCATAAAAGCGAAATAGCAAAACTTGCCGGATATACAAGCGAAAAAGGATATACATTAGTTCCTCTTCGAATTTATTTTAACAACAGAAACAGGGCAAAACTTGAAATAGCGGTTGCCAAAGGTAGAAAACTGCATGATAAAAGAAGGGTAATGAAAGAAAAAGAACTTGCTAAAGAAGCAAGAGCTGCTATGAAAAGATACGGATTTTAAGAAAAAATTTTAATAAATTGAAAAAAAAAGAAGAAATTAAAGTCCGCAACTATTAACTATTGCGATAATTTCTTCTACAACCTGAGGATTTTCGAGAGTTGAAGTATCCTGAGTAATTTCTTCACCTTTTGCAATTGCTCTTAGAATTCTTCTCATAACTTTACCACTTCTTGTTTTTGGAAGTCCCGGTACAAATGCAAAGTTGTCAACTTTGGCGATTGCCCCGATTTCCTTTTTAATTATTTCATTCACTTCTTTTATAAATTCAAGCTCTTGGGCGATATTTTCCGGATTTTTAAGAACAATATATGCAAATACACTTTCACCTTTAATTTCATCCGGTTTTCCAACAACTGCAACTTCCGCAACTTCCGGATGGTATTTGATAGCATCTTCAATTTCGGCAGTTCCGAGTCTGTGACCTGAAACATTAATAACATCATCAACCCTACCTGTAATCCAGATATATCCGTCTTCATCATAAATTGCACCGTCACCTGAGAAATATACAGGTTTTCCGTTCTTTTTGGCTGTAGAGAAATAACTCTTTACAAACCTCTCTGGATCACCCCAAATAGTTCTAATCATACTTGGCCATGGTTTTGTAATGCAAAGAAGACCTTTTTCCTGTGCGGGCATTTTGTTGCCGTTTTCATCAATAACTTCTGCAAAAATTCCTGGAAGTGGAAATGTCGCACTGCCCGGTTTGAATGGAGTTGCTGCTGGGAGCGGGCTTATCATATGTCCGCCTGTTTCTGTTTGCCACCATGTATCTACGATTGAACATCTACCATTTCCTACTACATCATAATACCATTTCCAAGCTGCTGGGTCGATAGGTTCACCAACAGTACCAAGAATTCTAAGTGAACTTAAATCATATTTTTTAGGCTCATCAGCTCCAATTTTATGAAGTAATCTAATTGCAGTCGGAGCAGTATAGAATTGGTTGATTTTATAATTTTCAATCATTTTCCAAGCTCTTCCCGCATCAGGATAAGTAGGAACACCTTCAAACATAACGGTTGTGGCACCCGCTGCAAGTGGTCCGTAAACTATGTAAGTATGTCCTGTTATCCAACCGATATCCGCTGTACACCAGAAAGTATCGTTATCTTTTATATCAAATACCCATTCCATTGTAAGCTGGGCCCATAGAATATATCCTGCCTGTGAGTGTTGAACCCCTTTTGGTTTTCCTGTTGAACCTGATGTGTAAAGTAAGAATAGAGGGTCTTCACTGTCCATTATTTCAGGAGTGCATTCATCAGGTTGGTTTTGAATTAATTCATTGTAGCTTACATCTCTATGTGTCCATTCAATATCTTGGTTGTTTCTCTCAACCACGATTACTTTTTCTACAAAATCAATTTCTTCAAGTGCTTTGTCAACTGTTGGTTTTAGCATATAAGGTGCACCTTTTCTAAAAGCACCATCAGCAGTAATAACCACTTTTGCTTTTGCATCAATTATTCTATCTTTCAAAGCTTCTGCTGAGAAACCACCAAATACAACGCTGTGAATTGCACCAATTCTAGCACAGGCAAGCATTGCAAAAGCAGCTTCCGGAATCATTGGCATATAAATAACAACCCTGTCTCCCTTTTTGACTCCAAGACTTTTTAATAAATTTGCAAATTTATTTACTTCTCTGTAAAGTTCAAGATATGTAATAGTTTTGTTTTCCCCGTTATCCCCTTCCCAGATAATTGCAGCTTTATTTTTTTTGCTTTCAAGATGTCTGTCAATACATTGATATGTTACATTTAATTTTCCGCCGACAAACCATTTGTAAAAAGGAGCATTGCTCTCATCAAGTGTCTGTTTAAAATCTTCAAACCATGTAATTTTTTCCCTTGCAAGCTTTGCCCAGGTTCCCTCATAATCTTTTTCGAATTCTTCCACCATTTCCTTGTATTCGCACATATTTTTGAATACCGGGTTTTTAAATAACTCTTTATGTGGATAATAAACTTCGCCAGTCATAAAAACTCCTTTTTTTTATCTATTTTATTCCAAAAAAATAATAGCGGATTAAAAAGAGAGAAAAAAATAGATAAATCAATAAAAAATTGTGAAAAAAAGTAACAAGAAAAATTAAGAATTTTGATTTTTAATTATTTCTTTTAAATCTTCCAACACTTTAGCTGCATGTCCCTTGGCTTTAACTTTTTTATATTCTTTTACAATTTTTCCCTCAGGATTTATTATAAAAGTGGAACGGATAACCCCTTCATACTCTTTTCCGTACATTTTCTTTTTACCCCATGCTCCGAATTCTTTTAAAACTTTTTTTTCTTCATCACTTAAAAGAGTAATTTTTAATTCATGTTTTTCTATAAAATTACAGTGTCTTTTGGGAGAATCTGGACTAACACCTATAACTACGGCATTTAATTTTTCAAATTCGTCAAGGAGTTCACTAAATTCTTTTGCTTCGGTTGTGCATCCGGGAGTATTGTCTTTTGGATAAAAATAAAGAATTACCCATTTACCTTTTAAGTCTTTTAAACAGATTTCAACTCCATCCTGATTCGGCAGGCAAAAATTTTTCATAAAATTCCTTTTTTTTTATTGTATAATAATATCAAATAATTAAAAAGGAAAAGAATGTTAAATAAATTAAGTTTACGTGCCTCTATGATAATTATTGTCGTATTGGCATCTGTTTTTTTAACCTATTATAATGTAAAAGATTTTATTATTTGGCACAATGAAGTTTCTGTAAAAAAAGAACTTTCATATTTAGTAAATTTAAGTAAAAGTCTGAGTACTTTAATTCATGAAACTCAAAAAGAAAGAGGTGCCAGTGCAGGATATTTAGGAAGTAAAGGAAAAAAATTTAAAAATATCCTTTTAAAACAGAGAAAATTAACCGATGAGAAAATTAAAAAATATTATAATGTGTTAAATTCAATTGATAAATCGATTTTAGACAATGAAATAAAAATATATATAAATAAATTAAATAATTATCTATCAAATATTAATAATATTAGAAAAAAAGTGGATAATTTTGAAATCGGTTTAAAAGATGAAGTAGCATGGTATACCAATATGAATGCCATTATTTTAAATATTATTGGATATACAGCAAAACTTTCTCCAAATTCAAAAATCGCAATGGAGCTTGCCGCTTACACCAGTTTTTTGAAGGCAAAAGAGAGGGCTGGAGTTGAAAGGGCTGTTTTATCAGCTACATTTGGGGCGGATAAATTTTTAGACGGAATGTATACGAAATTTATTACACTGGTTGCCCAGCAACAAGCATTTTTGGATGATTTTTTAACATTTGCAGATAATAAAATTAAAAGAATATATTTTGAGATAATTAAAGATCCGTCATTTGCGGAAGTTCAAAAATTAAGAAATATCGCAGTTTCAAAACATAATGAAGGGCATTTTGGAGTTGATGCGGAATATTGGTTTAAGACTATTACCAAAAAAATTAATAAATTGAAAGAAACAGATGATAAATTAATTGGTATTATTAATAAAAATGTGGAAAATATTTCTCCTTATAAAGAATTGGTAGCATTTATATTGGGAGTATTAGCAAATTTATTTATGATAATTCTTGGAATAAATAGTGTAAGAAATCTTGAAATGAAGATAAATTCATTAAAATCATTAATTTTAATGATTGCAAAAAACAAAGATTTATCTATTGATATAAGAATTTATGAAAACGATGAATTTGGAGTTATCAGGAAAAGCTTAAAAGAATTTGTGGAAAGTTTAAAAGAAGTTTTATCGTCTGCTTATGTTAGTTCTAATCAAAATAAAAATGTTGCCTTAAAATTAAAAAAAGATTTTGAACTCATAGAAAGCAATATAGCTGAAGAAAACAATATTATTATTTCCACTGCTGAAGAATCAAAGAAAATAGAAGAAAATTTAACTATTGAAACCGAAAATTCCAATTATATTAAAGATTTGATTCTTAATGCCAATAATTCATTGCAAATTACAATTAAATCAATTGAAAAAGTAATAAGAGAAATACAAGAAAATGCTCAAAATGAAAATGATTTGGCAATGAAGATGAATGAACTTGTCAGTAATGCAGAAGGTGTAAAGAGTGTTTTATCTGTAATTAAAGAAATTGCGGATCAGACTAATCTTTTGGCATTAAATGCCGCAATTGAAGCGGCAAGGGCAGGAGAGCACGGAAGAGGATTTGCCGTTGTTGCAGATGAGGTTAGAAAACTTGCCGAAAGAACCCAAAAAAGTTTAAGTGAAATTGATGCCACAATAAATATAATTGTCCAAGGTATAAATTCTGCAAATGAAGAAATGAATCAAAATGTTGAAAAAGTTAATCAGATAGCAAATATTGCCGGAGATGTTCAAGGTGATATAAAAAATGTATCAACCCAAATGGAAAATGTTGTGGAAAAAGTGGAGATTAATGTTAAATCAATTTCTGATATTTTAAATAAAATGCAAGAGTTTATTAAACATATGAATACTATTTTAACCCTTTCTGATAAAAATGAAAAATATATTGAAAATAATTCCAAAACAATAGAGAATATTCATAAATTGGCAGATGAATTATTAAAAGAATTATCCCAATTTAAAATATAAACAGAACCGGCTTTTTCTGTTTTATAAGAATATAATTTTAAAATAATTTTTATTTTTTAAGTTTTTCTTTTTAAAGTATTAAACTGTTTAATGATAATAATAGAATTTAAAATGTATTTTTAATCATTTGGACGGTTAAATTTATATAATTAACGGACTTCTTAAATTTTTATGGATTTATTTTAAGTGTATTTTAAGTGAGAAAGAAAAAAAGTATAAAATAATTTATTTTAAAAAGTTCTTTTAAATTCCGGATATGCTTCAATACCGCATTCAGTAACATCAAGACCTTCGATTTCTTCCTCTTCTTCAGCCCTAAACGGAATAAATTTATTAATTATGAAAATGATAATATATGAAATAACAAATGTAAAAATGCCAATTTCAATAATTCCTTTTATTTGGGAAAATAAATCAGCTTTTCCGAATAATCCTACAGCCAGTGTTCCCCAGATACCGTTTACCAAATGAACTGATAATGCACCGACAGGGTCGTCAAGTTTTAATTTGTCAAAAAAAGGTACTGCATAAAATACCAAGATTCCGCCGATTAAACCAACTGTTAAAGATTCCACAGGAGTCAATACATCAGCACCCGCTGTAATTGCCACAAGTCCTCCAAGTGCCCCGTTTAAGACCATTGTAATATCAAATTTTTTATATGTTAAATAACTTAAAATAAATACTATAAGTCCTCCGACAAGTCCTGCATTGTTTGTATTCATAACTACAAATGCTACCGTATCGGCCGCATTTTTGCTTGAAATGCTTCCCACACTTCCTCCGTTAAATCCAAACCATCCAATCCATAAAAGTAATGCCCCAAGAACTACAAGGGGAATATTACTTGCGGGAATTACTTTTATTCCTCTTTTTGTATATTTCCCTTTTCTGCTTCCTATAATTAAAATCGCAGCTAAAAGAGCCCATCCTCCGGTTGAGTGAATAACTGTTGAACCGGCTAAATCATGCATATTTGAAATATCAAAAATTGTGTCTTTAAGTAAATCAGCTCCCCATGTTAGATTTACTACAAGCGGATATATAAACCCTGCCATAAATATTGTAAAAATAGAAAGCGGAATCACTCTTGTCCTTTCGCTCACCCCTCCGCTCATAATGTTTACAGTTTTTCCTACAAATGCCATTTGAAATAAAAAAGCGGCGTATTTACTCATACTGCTGCCATCCCAACCCCCAAATGCCAGTTTATATCCTATAAAGAAAAAAGTAAGACTTGCTACAATATAAATCATTGTATTTATTGTCAAAACTGCCGTTACGTTTTTTGTCCTGACAAGTCCGGCTTCAAGCATTGCAAAACCGGGAACCATTAAAATAATAAGCGTAAATGAAAAAAGGGTAAATAAAGTGTCTAACACCCAAGCCATATCCATATTATCTCCTTAATGCAGAATTGAAAATGGAGAATGTAAAATTAAATATGAGTTTATAAATTATCCATTTTACATTGTCCATTATCCATTAATTAAATCGCCTCTTCGTCTTCTTCACCAGTTCTTATTCTGATTACTTTTTCAACGGGCATTACAAAAATTTTACCATCTCCGATTTTTCCGGTTCTTGCACCTTTAATAATGGCATTTACAACATTTTCAACATCTTCTTCTTTTACGATAAGTTCAATTTTGATTTTTGGCAGAAAATCCACCACATATTCGGCGCCTCTGTAAAGTTCGGTATGTCCCTGCTGTCTTCCGTGTCCCTTTACCTCACTTACAGTAATTCCTGTAATTCCTATTTCAAAAAGCTCATCTTTTACATCATCAAGTTTAAACGGTTTAATTATTGCTTCAATTTTTTTCATAGCGGTCCTTTTTGTGAAAGTATAATATAAGTTTGAATAAGAAAAAGAGGAAAAAGTGATTAAATATTAATCAATCGAAACTTTAGAAATAAGAAGTTTGGCTCTTTCGAGTGCATCTTTTGAAGTTTTGTCACTCACAAGAAGTACTCCCATTCTTCTGCCAGGATGACTTTCCGGTTTTCCAAAAACCACAAATCTTGAAGTTTGGCTGAAAACCTCATGTGCAATATTAAATGAAGGCGTATAAGTCGTTTTGTCGGCCTTAAATGCGGCGCTTGCTCCGGGAGTTAAAAACTCAAATCCGAGAGGTAGATTAAGTACGGCCCTTATATGAAGGGCAAATTCGCTCTGCGTTTGTGTAATTAAAGTGACAAGCCCTGTGTCGTGAGGACGAGGTGAAACTTCACTAAAATATACTTCATCCCCCTTTATAAACATTTCAACGCCAAATATTCCTCTGCCGCCGAGTCCCTCAACAATTGTTTTAGCAATATGCTGGGCTTTTTGTAAGGCAGTTTCGCTCATTTCCATTTCCTGCCAGGAGAAAATATAATCCCCGCCTTTTTGGATATGACCAATCGGTGGACAGAAAACTATTTCGCTGTCGTTTTTGGCAGTGAGCAGAGTTATTTCATAATCAAAATCGATAAATTCCTCCACTATTAATTCATCCGCACTTCCCCTTGCATCACTTTTTGCAAATTCCCAGGCTGTTATTACCTCTTCGGGGGATTTCACTATACTTTGACCATGTCCAGAGCTGCTCATTATAGGTTTTACAACAGCGGGATATCCCAGTTCATCACAGGCGTTTTTTAAATCTTCATAGGTTGATACGAATTTATATTTACTAGTTTTTAATCCAAGGGATTCGGCAGCAAATTTTCTTATGTTTTTCCTGTTCATTGTTTTGTTTACAGCCTCTGCATTTGGAATAATGTGAATTCCCTCATTTTCTGCCTCAAAAAGTGCTTCAATATTTATTGCCTCAATTTCAGGTAAAACAAAATCAGGTTTTTCCCTTCTTATAACATCAAGTACCTGTTCTTTATTTTTCATATTGATTACATAACTCCTATGGGCTACAAGCATAGCCGGGGCATTTGGGTATCTGTCTACTGCTATCACTTCGCATCCAAGTCTGTTTGCTTCAATTGCCACTTCTTTGCCAAGTTCACCACTTCCAAGAAGCATTATTTTAATTGAATTTGATTTTAAAGGGGTTGAGAGTCTCATTTTTATCCTTTTTTGCTTAAATTATACCATTTATTGATATATGTCAATAAATTTTTTTTAACTAAATGATAATATTTATCAAAGTCTTTTAAAGGAGCAGAATTGAAACTCAATGAATTAAAAATGGGGGAGAGCGGGATAATTACAAAAATTCTTGCAAAAGACCCATTAAAAAGCAGGCTTTTATCTATGGGGTTTGCAAGGGGTGAGAGGGTAAAAGTTTTAAAACACACTCTTGCAAAAAATACCTATGAAGTTGAGGTAAATCGTATACCAATAGCCCTGCGCGAGGAAGAAGCGGCCCAAATTGAAGTGAGGAGAGAAAATGAAGGAGATTAAAGTTGCATTAGTGGGCCAGCCAAACGTTGGAAAAAGCCATTTAATCAATTCCATTTCAGGGGCAACGCTGCATGTCGGGAATTTTTCCGGAGTTACGGTTGAGAAAAAAGAAGTTGAATTTAGTAGGGGAGAATATAAAATTAAATTAATTGACCTGCCGGGTACTTATTCTTTTCATACATATACCCCTGAAGAGGAAGTTACAAAAAATTTTTTATTAAATGAAGAATATGATTTGATTTTAAATGTCATTGATTCAAATCAGCTTGAGAAAAATTTGATTTTTTCTTTTCAAATAGCAGATATAGGCAAGCCTGTGGTTATTGCTTTTAACATGTATGATGAATATTCAAGACAGGGCGGAGAGATTGATACGGAAAAGTTTTTTAAACTGACAAACATTAGAGCGGAAAATGTGTCTGCAAAAGAAAAATTCGGGCTTGAGGAATTGTTTGCTAAAGTTATTAAAACTTATGAAGAAAAAAACACTCCAAAAGTTTATTATTCAGAAATTGTGGAAGAGCAGATTGAAAATTTAAAACCTTTTATTAAAGAATGCAAATTTTCAAAAAGATTTGTTGCAATAAGACTTCTTGAAGATGATGAGAATATTTATAAAATAGTTCATGAAAAACCTTGGTTTAGTGATTTAATGCCAAGACTTAAAGACGCAAAAGATATTTTAAGAGGAGAATATTCTGAAGATGATACAAAAACAATCCTTTTTGAAGAAAGACTGGCCCTTGCAAAAGGAATTGTTACTCAAATAGCTAAAAAAGCAAGACGTGAGACCCTTACAGAAAAGATAGATAAAATTTTAATCCATCCGGTTTTAGGACTTCCTATATTTTTATTTATTATGTGGGCCATTTTTCAATTAACATTTGATATCGGTGCTATTCCAATGGACTGGATTGATGCGGGATTTAGCGCTTTTGGAGACTGGATTGGAAATACAATGCCGGATTCTATGATAAAAGATGCATTGGTAGATGGAGTGATTCCGGCAGTTGGAGCTGTTGTTATGTTTTTGCCGAATATCCTGATTTTATTTTTAGGTTTGAATCTCTTAGAACAGACCGGTTATATGGCAAGGGCTGCGTATGTAATGGATGGGGTTCTTAAAAGATTTGGACTTCAGGGAAGAGCATTTATTCCGTTAGTTAGCGGATTTGGATGTTCAGTTCCAGCTTATATGGCGGCAAGAACCCTTAAAAATCCAAAAGACAGACTAATAACAATGCTTGTTATCGGATTTATGAGCTGTGGTGCAAGACTTCCTATTTATGTGCTTTTAGTCAGTGCGTTTTTTGCACCGAGTATGCAGGGTAATGTTATGTTTGCAATATATATCGGCGGAGCACTCACAGGGCTTATAGTTGCTAAAATTTTAAGGGTTGTTTTATTTAAAGGTGAACCCGAACCGTTTGTAATGGAACTTCCAAAGTACAGATTTCCGAAAATTAAAGCAGTTCTTTTTGATTTGTGGGTAAAAACAAAACTATATATAAGAAAAGCGGGGGTATTTATCGGTCTTACAGCATTTGCTTTATGGTTTTTAAGTTCATATCCAAGAGCTGATATTGTAAAAAAATATGAGCCTTTAATTGAAAAAGCCATGCCGGTCCAAAAAGAAGTGATAAAGCAGAAAATGAATCAGGAAATTCTTGAAAATTCTTATATTGCAAAGGTTGGGAAATTAATGGCTCCGATTACCAAACCCCTTGATCTGGGATGGAAGGAAGATGTAAGCCTGCTTGTAGGACTTGCCGCAAAAGAGGCTGTGGTTGGATCTATGGCTACTCTTTATGGTGTAGGTGATGCGGATGAAACTAGTAAGGCGTTAATAGAAGAAATAAGAAATGCAATGCCGTTTACCGCTGCGGTTGCAATGATTATAATTGTTATGTTTTATTCTCCTTGTATTGCGGCGATGAGTACATTTTATGCAGAAGTTCCACAGTGGGCATGGAGAGTATTTTATACAGTCTATCCAAATGTATTTGCCTATATTGCGGCATTAATAGCGGTTGGCTTAATTAAACTTTTCTCTTAATTTTTTCTTTCTTTTTTTATTTATCTCTTTTTAAGTTTTTTTTGTTATTATTCCTTTTAGACTTCATAAACTTTTCTATCAAACAAAGGAGAATAATGTATTCAGGAATTACTGTTATTAAAAGAAACGGCAGAAGAGAATTACTTGATATTTCTAAAATTAGAAAATATACTATGGCTGCATGCCAAGGCCTTGAAGGCGTTGATTATAGCGAACTTGAGCTTGATGCGAAACTTCAATTTAGAGACGGAATTACAACTGAGGAGATACAACAAACTCTTATAAAAACCGCAGTTGATAAAATAGATATAGACAGGCCTAATTGGAACTACGTAGCGGCAAGATTGTTTCTATATGACTTATATCATAAAGTTACAGGGTTTACTGGATATAATCATTTAAGGGAATATTTTGAAAAAGGTGAAGAAGCCGGAAGAATACTTCCCGGACTCAAGGAAAAATATGATTTGGATGAGTTAAATGACTATCTTAAACCCGAGAGGGATCTGCAGTTTACATATCTTGGAATAAAAACACTTTATGACAGATATATTATTAAAGACAGGGACAATAATCCAATAGAGCTTCCTCAGCAGCTTTTTATGGGTGTTGCTATGTTTTTAGCTCAAAATGAAACAAATCCTGAGAGTATTCCTCAAGAAGATAGGGATAAAATAGACTTAAACGACCCTAAATCAATAAGAGGATATTGGGCTAAAAAGTTTTATGATGTAATTTCAAAATTTGAGGTAATGGTTGCTACCCCAACTCTTTCTAATGCAAGAACTACAAGGCATCAGCTAAGCTCTTGTTATGTTGGAAGTATGAATGATAATATCGAGGGAATTTTTGATGATTTTAAAGAAATGGCACTTCTGAGTAAATATGGTGGAGGAATTGGCTGGGATGTAAGTAAAATTAGAGCCCTTGGAAGTTTTATAGACAATCACAAAAATGCAGCCGGAGGTGTAATTCCTTGGCTTAAAATTACAAATGATATTGCAATTGCAGTGGACCAGCTTGGGACCAGAAAAGGAGCGATTGCCGTATATCTTGAACCCTGGCATATGGATATAATGGACTTTTTGGATTTAAAGAAAAATTCAGGGGAAGAAAGACGCAGGGCTCACGATTTATTCCCGGCTTTATGGATTCCCGATTTGTTTATGAAAAGAGTTTTAAATGATGAACTCTGGACTCTTTTTGATCCGTATGAGACAAAAGATTTAACGGATTTATACGGGGAAGAGTTTGAAAAAAAATATATCGAATATGAAAACGACCCAAACATTACAAAAGAAAAAATAAAAGCAAAAGAACTTTGGAAAAAAATACTTCTTGAATATTATGAAACAGGAAATCCTTTTCTTTGCTTTAAAGACAATGCAAACAGACGCAATCAAAATTCTCATACGGGAATTATAAGAAGTAGTAATCTTTGTACTGAAATTTTCCAAAATACCGAGCCAAACCATTATAAAGTAAAAGTTACATTTGAAGATGACAGTTTTATATTTTTTGAAGAAGAGGAAGAAGTAAAAGTTGAAAGCGGGGGAGTAGAAGTAATTAAAAAAGCTAAAAAAATAACATCTCTTGATTCAATAGACGGTAAAAGGGTTTATATTGTAGAAAAAGTGGCAGTTGGCGGGAAAACAGCTGTTTGTAACCTTGCAAGTGTTAATTTAAGTAAAGTAAACACTCCGGAAAAAATAGCTGAAGTTATCCCTATTGCCATTAGAATGCTTGATAATGTAATTGATTTAAATTATTATCCTGTCAGAAAAACAAAAGATACAAACCTTAAAAACAGAGCAATAGGGCTTGGGGCTATGGGTGAAGCCCAAATGCTGGCGGAAAAACAGATTTTCTGGGGAAGCGACAAGCATTTAAAACTTATAGATGAAATATTTGAAGGAATAAGCTATCATGCAATTAATGCAAGCTGTGACTTGGCAAGGGAAAAAGGAACTTATCCTGAGTTTGAGGGCAGCAGATGGTCAAAAGGAATACTTCCAATTGATACGGCTAATGAAGAAGCAAAGAGACTGGTTGAGAGAGATTTGTTCTCAGCTATGCAGTATGATTGGGAAGGACTAAGGGAAAAAGTAAAAAAAGGAATTAGAAACGGATATTTAATGGCAATTGCACCGACAAGTTCAATTTCTATTCTTACAGGTACCACTCAGACAATAGAGCCGGTTTATAAAAGAAAATGGTATGAGGAAAATCTAAGCGGGCTTATTCCTGTGGTTGTACCTAATTTAAGTGCCGATACATATATGTTTTATACACCGGCTTATGAGCTTGACCAAAGAGTTTTGGTAAAAGCCGCAGCAATCAGACAAAAATGGATAGACCAGGGTCAAAGTCTGAATATTTTCATTACAACAGATAAAGCAAGCGGAAAATATCTGCATGAAATATATACTCTTGGATGGAAACTTGGAATTAAAAGTTTTTATTATTTAAGAAGCCAGTCTCCTGAAATCAAAGAAGATGTAATGGATAGAAGTATTGAATGTTTTGGATGCCAGTAATAATTAAAAATTGAAAATGGATAATGAAAAATGAAAAACAAAAAAATTATTTTTTATCTTGGTAAAATATATTTAAAAATATTAGGATTTTTTATTTTTGAAATAAAAGACCTTGAAATAAGGAGAAAAAAATGAAAATAAAAAAACTTTACAATTACAACTGTCCGTTGCACAGAGGGTCAACTACTTCTATAATCAACGGCTGTACCGAAGGTATGATTAACCTTAATAAACTATCTTATCCTTGGGCATATAATTTGTGGGAAATGATGCTTGCCAATACATGGTTTCCAAGGGAAGTTGATTTGACCGAAGATGCAAGACAATACAGAAATTTATTACCCGCTGAAAAGAGAATGTATGATAAAGCTTTAGCACAGCTTATTTTTATGGATTCGATTCAGACAAACAATACACCAGATCACGTAAATCCATGGATTACAGCTCCGGAAGTTAATATGTGTATTGTTCGTCAAGCTTTTGAAGAAGCTCTTCATTCTCAAAGTTATGCGGTAATGGTTGACAGTATTTCGCTTAATACTGATGAAATTTATGAAATGTGGAGAACGGACGAGAATTTGAGAAAGAAAAATGAATTTATAGGTGATGTTTATGAAAATTGGGGTAAAAAAGCGCTCGAAGGGGATGATGAGGCTAAAGTTTATATGATAGTAGCAAATCAGTGTTTAGAAGGAATTTATTTTTATAACGGATTTGCCGCTTTTTATGTATTGGCAAGAGCCGGAAAAATGATTGGTTCAGCTCAGATGATTAGATTTATTCAAAGGGATGAGGTAACACATACCACTCTTTTTGCAAATATTTTTAAAGAAATAAAAAAAGAATTTCCAGAACTTTTTACCCCTGAGGTTATAAGAAATATTAAAGATATGCTTTTTGCCGCTTATGAACTTGAGAGAGATTGGGGATGGTATATTACACAAGATCAAATTCTTGGAATGAGCAGGGAACTTATTGACAGATTTACAAAATATCTGGCAAATAAAAGAGCAAACGCTATGGGTGTTGAACTGTTATTTCCAGAAATCGGACTTAAAAATCCAATTACTTGGTTTGACAGTTTTAGCAGTTTTAATGAGCAAAAAACAAACTTTTTTGAAGGAAATGTTGTAAATTATTCTAAAGGAAGCTTGAGTTTTGATGATTTTTAGACAAAAAGAAGTTGAAATTAAAGCTCCTAAAAGGGGCTTTTTTATTGTGACTGATAAAATAGTCAGTGCAATTGAATTTGGCGATATTAAAATTGGAATGATGAATATTTTTTTAAAACACACTTCGGCATCTCTTACAATTAATGAGAATGTTTCCCCTGATGTGAGAGTGGATATGGAGGAAATTTCAGACTCTTTGGTTCCGGACGGATATGATTACAATCATTCTTTAGAAGGTCCTGATGATATGCCTGCGCATTTCAAAAGTTCAATGTTTGGAGTGAGTTTAAACATTCCTATTACAAATGGAAGATTAAATCTTGGTACATGGCAGGGGATTTATTTAAACGAACACAGAAATCATCCAGGTTTACGAAAAATAGTGATTACAGTGTGGGGAGTTTAAAAACAGATTATTCTGTAAAATATGGTTAAACTTTCTTTTTTATTTTCTTTGGGTGAAGGCAGGGAATTTAGAGTTTTAAATAAAGGTCTTGGTTTTATAATATTTTGATTGATTGAAATGTTTGTGGTAAAGCATTTTAAATTCAATTTTTTTGAAATATTTTTGGCATCATTTATTGCAAAAGAATATGCTTTGGCTTTTAAATTGTTTATTAATTTAATTTTTTCTTTTTTGTCTAAATCTAAATAAATGGATGATAATGTTTTTTCTCCTGTCAAATTTGTAAAAATATTTGAAAAATTTTTAATTTTATCGGTTTTAAATTGACAGTTTAAATCCATATTGGCTATATATCCGATAAATTGTTTTTTATTTTTGTTATAAATATATTCCGGAAAAATTGTATAATCAATTTTTTGACAAAGATTTGCTTTTTTGATGTTAAAATTTATTTTTTGAATTAATTTTTCTAAATTACTATTTTTAATTTTTATGTTTAGTTTTGTTTTGTAAATATTTGGGGTGTATTTTATTTCAAATGTTTTTTGATTGGTTATTTCATAGGAAAATAAAAAATTTAATACAAATATCAAATAAAATATTTTTTTCATAACCTGCCTTTAAGATATAATACTATTTATATTATATATCAAAAAGGATATAAATGCAAATTATAAATTTTAATGAAATAGAAAGTACTCAAAGATATAAATTGATGTCTGGTAATATTGTTCCTCGTCCCGTTGCCTGGATAGTTACTGAAAATAACAGATTTATAAATTTAGCTCCTTTTAGTTATTTTACCGGGATATCAAGCGTGCCTCCACTTTTGATGGTAAGTATAGGCAGGAATAAAAAGGGTCTTAACGAACCCAAAGATACTTTTAAAAACATCAAAGAAACCAAAAAAGCGACTGTCTGTTTAGTGCCTGTTGAACTTGCTGAAAAAATGGACAGAACCGGTGAAGTTTTACCTTATGGTGAAAGTGAAGCTGAGAGATTTGAAATTGAACTTGAGAGGATTGATGAAAATTTTCCTCCAATAGTTAAAGGATGCAAAAGGGCTTTTTTAACTACTTTATACGGAACTTTTGAAAAAGATGAAATGGCTACAATCCCGTTTTTTTTGAAAATTGAAAAAATGTATATTGGAGGTGATTTTGAACCTGTTGCACGGGTCGGCAAAGGGTATGCAAGGCTTTGTGAAATGGAGAATGAAAAATGGAAAATGTAAAATTTAGAACGCTTAAATTTGAAAATAGAAAAATAATTCCCTGTAAAATTGTATGTGTAGGCAGAAATTACGTAGCACATATTGAAGAGCTGAATAATGAATTACCGAGTGAACCGGTTTATTTTATAAAATCTAACAGTGCAATCGGGGATGAATTAAAAATTGTTGATTATTCTCCTACCCATTATGAGGGTGAAATTTGTTTTTTGATTGAAAATAAGCAAATTGTAGGGGTCGGATTTGGGTTTGATTTGACACTGAGGGAGATTCAAAGCAGATTAAAGCAAAAAGGGCTTCCCTGGGAGAGGGCAAAAGCGTTTAAAAATTCAGTAGTTTTCAGTGAATTTATATCAATTGATGATATAGATGATTTAGGTATTGAAGTATATAAAAACGGGGAGCTTGTTCAAAAAGGTGATGTTTCTTTGATGATTTATAAACCTGAATTTTTAGTTAAAGATATTGATAAAATTTTCGGGCTTGATGACGGGGATATTATAATGAGCGGAACTCCCAAAGGTGTTGGAGTTATAAACAAAGGCGATAAATTTATAGGCAAAATTTTAAAAAATAAAGAGGTTTTAATTGAAAAAGAATTTGTATGTAGTTGAAATATTCCGTTCAATTCAGGGCGAAGGCAAATATGCTGGAAGGATAAGTGTTTTTTTAAGACTTGGAGGATGTAATCTCAGGTGTCCCGGATTCGGTGAAAAAGGGTGTGACAGTTATTATGCAGTTGACAAAAAGTACAAGAATGAATGGGAAAAATTGAATATTGATGAAATTATAAAAAGAATTGAATCTTTAAAACAGAAAAACGAAGATTTGGTAATTACAGGTGGAGAGCCGACTCTTTATTACAGAGAAATTTATCCTTTAATTGAGAGTTATTCCGGGCAAATAACCATTGAAACAAATGCTACTATTGATATAAATTTTAAAAAATATCCAAAATATAAAGATGTAATATTTGCTATGAGTGTGAAACTCTCAAACAGTGGTGAAGAATATAAAAAAAGGGTTAAAAAAGAGGTTATTAAAAATATTGCAAAAAATGCAGAAAAAAGCTTTTTTAAATTTGTTATTAATAAAGAAAATTTAAATTTGCAATTAAAAGAGATTTTGGATATAACTACTGGAATTGATTTGGATATCTATTGTATGCCAATGGGTGAAAGTCCTGAAAAATTAGAGGAAAATGCAAAAAGTGTGTTTAATTTTTGTTTAGAAAACAGTTTTTGTTATTCTGATAGAATTCATATCAGGATTTTTGGAAAGAAAAAAGGGATTTAATGATAATAAGAAAACTTTTTAAGTTCGAAAACGCCCATATTGTAAGAAATTGTACGAGCAGGAGATGCAGCCGCTCAATTCACGGGCACAGTTATAAAATTGAAATATTGCTTGAATCAAATTTTTTGGATAACGGGCAGATGGTATATGATTTTGGACTTATGAAAACTACTATTAAAGAACTGATAGACAGTTTTGACCACGCCATTACTTTGTGGAGTGAGGATAATTCTGAATATTTGGAATTTGCAAAAAAATTCAGTGAAAGATGGGTGATGTTGCCGGTAAATCCAAGTGCAGAGCAATTTAGCAGGGTGTTTTTTTTAATGGTTGAGAGAGTTTTAAATTTAACTGTTTTTCAAAACAATGAAAAAAATATAAAAGTAAATTCTGTAATAGTCCATGAGACAGACACCGGATATGCTCAATGTTTTAGGGAAGATGCATATAATTTTGAGAATATGGGTAAAATTGAATTAAAAAATATAATTTTTAGCGAGCAAATCAAAAGAGAATGGAGTGATTATAATATGTGGGATAAAATATTAAATGGTGAAAGGTTTATAAATCCAAAATCTTTATAATAGAAACTAAAAAAATAAAAAGGAGAAAAAATGAAAGTAGCAGTGCCAGTGGAAGGCGAAAATTTAAAAATAGCACAAAGAACAGGCAGAGCGCCTTATTTTGCAATATTTGAGTATGACGGAAATGATTTTAAATTGCTTTCTTTAAATGAAAATACCCATGCAGGTGAACATGATCACGAAGAAGGACATCAGGAAGAACACAGTAAAAATGAGGTTGCCCATCATCATAAACATGTAAAGGCTTCAAAACTCGAAGGTTGTGATTATATAATTGTAAGAGGACTTGGACCTAATATGAAAGATGCGCTTGAAATGGAAGGTATAAAAATTATTAAAGTTAGAAAAGATGCAGGGGAAAATGCATTAGAAATTTTAGAAAATATAAAAGGGGAGTTAAAATGAGAGTGGTAATTCCTACAAATACGCCTGACGGACTTATGGCAAAAAGAGGAGCGCATTTTGGAAAAGCACCTTTTTATGTAATTGTTGATATTGAAAATGGTGAAATTAAAGATGTAAGTTTTACTGAAAATCCGGGACACAGCGGAGGGGCTTGTGGAAGTGCAGTAATGAATATTAAAAATTTAGGAGCTGATGCTTTAATTGTCTCAGGAATTGGACCAAATCCTCTTATGGGATTTAAACAAGAGGGGATTAAGGTATATTTTGATGATTCTGCTACTGTTGAAGAATCAGTTAAAAAATTAATTGATGGAAAACTGCAAGAACTTGATGTAAATCACGCGTGTTCACATCATAAATATTAATTTTTTCTTTTTTCCCTTGCAAATTGAAAATTTTTTGGTATAATTTTATTCCACAAATGGAGAGGTGGGTGAGTGGCTGAAACCGGCGCCCTGCTAAGGCGTTGTACCCGTTTAGGGTACCGCGGGTTCGAATCCCGCCCTCTCCGCCATTTAGTCAACAAAAAACTCTCTGACACTTTCTGTAGTCTTTTTTATATAAAGCTAATTTTTAAAATATTTAGTTGTTTCTCTTAATTATGTTTTCTGTTTATGTTATAATTTTTTGTGAGTCATATTATGTCAAAGGGTGTGGGGTGAATATATATCAAAAATTCTTCAAATATTATATTTTTTTTGTATTTATAGTAATTGTATTGTTGATTGGAAATTTTTATCTGTTTCATTTTAATTTATTAAATAATTTTTTAAACGAATATTCCAATAAACAAAAGTCTCAAATTGATTTTATTATAAAAAAGGAAAAACAGCATTTAAAAGAAATAGCATATGACTGGGCTAAATGGAACGATTCATACAATTTTGTAAAAACAAAAAATAAAAAATTTATATTTTCTAATTTTGGTGGGGGAAATACACTATTAAATCTCGGAATTCAAGGCATGGTGTTTTTGGATGACAATTGTAATTTGATTTACGGTAGATATTTAGAGAACAATAAAGAAAAAATTATAAAAAAACTCCCTCCTTTTGATTATGATAAAAACGGATTTCATATTTTTTTATTAAACAATAAAATTTATTTGGTATATGTTACCGATGTCACAACTACCAAAATGGATAAAAAATATGGAAAATTGGTTGTTTATAAAATTTTAAATAATAAACTTTTTGAACAAAGCGGATTAAAATTAATTAAGTTTATTCATAATAAAAAATATAAAAGCTATTATAAGATAAAAGGTGACAAGCTTATTCTTTATTATCCTTTAAAAAACATTACTTTGGTATTTGAGAAAGATATTAAGAGTAAATTGTTGTTTTTTGAAAAATATAATTTGATAATTTTAGTATATGATATTTTTATATTGATTTTATTGTTTTTATTGGGTGTATATTTTATTAGAAAACTTACTAAGGATATTGATTTTATTTTTGAAACTTTAACGGTTGGAGTAAAGAAAACAGAATATATAAAAAAATTAATTAATTATAACTATTATTTGAGTGAATTTGAAAAATTGGCACAGGTGTTTCAAATCATATATGAAAAATTATTCAATTATGAAAAAATTTATAATATTTTAGAAGAAGTCCCGTTTGCTGTAATGATTTATAAAGATAATATATTATATGCAAATAAATTTGTTTTCAAATGGTTAAATACAACACAAGATGAAATTAAGAAACTAAATCCATTGGATTTTTTGGATGAACCTTTAAAAGAAAAAGTTTTGGAAGTTAATAAAAAAAGAGAAAATGGCGAAAATATTATCTTAAAATATAAAACATTCATAAATTATCGTGATAAAGAAATTTATGTTTTTATCGTTTCATTTCCTGTGATTTATAATAATATTAAAGCCAATATGGTATTTATTATTGATTTAACCAAAGAATATGAAATAGAGGAATTATTGAAAAAAATATTGGATAATTCTCCTTTTGTCATATTTGAAATTAAGAATTGTAAAAATAAAATTGTAAATATTTCAAAAAATATTGAGAAATATATAGGGGTTAAAACCAATGAAATAAATGATGATTGGTGGGGAAAACATTTACATCCTAAAGATAAAGAAAAATTTTTAAAAGATCAGATATTATTAAAAGAAAAAGGAAAAGTAGAGCATATTTACAGACTTAGAAAAAAAGATAATTCATATATATGGGTTTGGGAACATGTTTTTTATCAAAAACAGAGGTGTGAAAATGTTTTCGGTTTTTGGATAAATTATACGAAAGAAGAAATTTTAAAAAGACTAAATATAACATTGGGAAATATAAATAAATTTTTAATATCAGTTAAAAGTGAAAAAGAAATAATTGAATATGTTTGTGAAGAATTAATTAAAAGTGAAGTATTTAAATTTGCATGGATAGGTAAAATAAAAGAAAATATGGTTATTCCGGTTAGGCATTTTGGTGAAGGGAAAGAATATTTAGATGATTTAATTATTAAAATCAATAATGGTGTTTTATCGAAAGGACCTACAGGCCAAGCATTGGATAACAATAATATTATCGGAATAAATCCCAATACTTTTACTAATGAAAAAATTATTCCATGGAGAGAAAATCAGTTAAAAAATGGATTTTATTCTTCCATTGCCATTAAATTGATTGATGATTTGACAATTAATTTATATTCGGAATATACTGATTTTTATACAAAAGAGGTGATAGATCTTATTTTATCCATCAGATCATCCGTTATTATGGCTTTTGAAAAAAACAACTATATAAAAACTTTGAAACATTTAACTTTTTTTGATGATATTACAGGTCTTGGAAATTTAAATAAATTTAAAAAAGATTTAAATGAATATAACAAACGGTTTATTTTATGTTTAATAAATATAAAAGATTTTACTTCAATAAATGCTAATTTTGGATTTGAATATGGGAATTTGGTATTAAAAAAAGTAGGTGAAAAATTAAAAAAACATATTAAAAAAGATGATGAAATTTATAGAATATACAATGACAGGTTTTTACTGTTTTTAAAAACAGATAAATGGAATTTAGAAGTAATAAAAAGTGTAACAGACAGAATTCATCATGTATTTTCAAATGAGGGGATATCGATTGATGATAACAGGATTTATTTAGAAATGAATGGAAGTATAATCAGTTCACAAGACATAGAAAAAGAAAAAGTTTTTGAAGGGCTTATATATGCGTATGTTTTTGCAAAAAATTCAGTTAATAAATTTGTAATATATGAACCTTGGATGCATAAAGAAGTAAAAGAAAGAATATATTTGAAAGAACTGTTATTTAAAGCTATAAGGGAAAAATTATTTGAAGTTTATTTTCAACCGATAGTTGATATCAACACTTATAAAGTTGTTCAGTTTGAAGCTCTTTTAAGATTAAAAGACAAGGACAGATTTATAAATATGGAAAAATTTATAAATATTGCCAATGAACTTCAGTTGGTACCTGAAATTACAAAAATAGTAGTTGAAAAAGTAATCGAATATATTAAAATTTTTAAAAATGTAAAAGAAAATATTGGAATTTCTATAAATATCTCAAAATTTGATATGAATAAAAATTTTTTAGAATTTTTTAAAAAAAGTATTCTTAATAACAAGTTAGAATTTAAACATTTTTCTATGGAGATTACTGAAAGGGAATCAGTTGAAGATACAGAATTAACTAAAAATTTTGTAAAAGAATTAAAAGAAGTCGGAGTTAAACTAGAGATTGATGATTTTGGTATTGCTTATTCAAATTTTAAAGAAACAGTGGATATTGACTTTGATATTCTAAAAATCGATAAAAGTTTTGTAGATAAAATTTTTAAAGAAAGAATCCAAATTGCTGTCAGATCAATTATATTTTTGGCCAAATCTTTTAATGCTAAAACAATTGCAGAGGGTGTAGAAACAAAAGAACAATTGGAAAAATTAAAAGAATTAGGAGTTGATTATATTCAAGGATATTATTTTGCAAAACCAATGCCTTTTAGCGAAGCAATTGAATATTTAAAAACAAATGCGTAATTTGTCCTATTTTTAAGGAAAACAAAGATTAAAAAAATTTTTTACTGTCATTTTCTTGTCATTTTAATAATATATAATTTTTATAAATTAAGTAAAAAGGACAAATATGAAAAAATTTATTGCTATTTCTGCAATTGCAGTGTCATTATTTGCAGTAGATTATCAAGTGGGAACAGGATTTGGAAGAGCTCATACAGATAAATATAGCGGAAAATACAATTTCTTAAATTTGAGAATAGGAACTTTTTTGTCAAAATTTAACCTGTTAAGATTAGAAGTTGAAAGAAGTACAAATTATGATTTCGATAATTCAAAAAACAATTTAACAAGAGCTTTGTTAAATCTGGAACATGAGATTGACATAAATTCAAAAATTACTCCTTATATATTTATTGGAACCGGATATCAATGGGTAAGTAATAATGATCAAAATGCAATGGTTATAGATGCTGGTATAGGTGCTAAATATAATGTAATTAAAAATTTAGATTTATTTGTAGAAACCAGAGCTTTAAGAGATTTTGGCATTGAAAAAAATCATTTAAGTTTATTGGGGGGACTTGTCTATAATTTTGGAGGTGAAGAAGAACCTGAGGCGGCTCCTCTAAAAGAAGAGCCGAAAGTTATTGATAGTGATGAAGACGGAGTTTCCGATAATTTAGATAAATGCCCAAATACTCCTGTAGGAGTAAAAGTGGATAAAAGAGGATGCCCAATAGACAGCGATGAAGACGGTGTTCCTGATTATCTGGATAAATGTCCACACACACCTGCTAATGTAAAGGTGGATAAAAACGGATGTGCATTAGATAGTGATGGTGACGGAGTTGCCGATTATTTGGACAAATGCCCTAATACTCCAAAAGGTATGAAAGTAGATAAAAGCGGATGTGCTGTTTCCTTTAATTTTGAAATAAATTTTGATACAAATAGCGCTAAGATAAAATCTCAATATATGGAAAAAATAAAAAAATTTGCTGAGTTTTTAAAACAACATCCTGATATTAAAGCTGAAATTCAGGGATATACTGATAATAAAGGAAATTATAAATATAACATTGTGCTTTCTGAAAAAAGAGCAAAAGCTGTTTATGAAGCATTGTTAAAACTCGGAGTTGATAAAAATCAAATTACATGGGCAGGATATGGACCAAATAATCCTATAGCTTCAAACGATACAGCTGAAGGAAGGGCAAAAAACAGAAGAGTGATAGCTAAAATTATCTACTGATTCTTCCTTTTTTTGTATAATTATCAAAAAGGTAATAAATGTTAAAAACTATCCTTTTTGATACTATTTCGTTAATTACTATTTTAAATCCAATAGCTGCCGCTGCGATTATGGTGTCTCTTGTAAAATATTCTGATATCCCATCTGTTTCCAAAACAACATCTTTAACAGTTTTAATAGCTTCTGTTATTACAATGATTGCAGGTGGTTGGGTATTAAAAATTTTTGGGATTAATTTGCCTTCCATTAAAGCAATTGGGGGAGTGGTTCTTTTAATAATTGCACTCAACATGGTACAAGGTAAAGAAATGGCTCCAACTAATGCTACAAAAGATGAACACGAAGCAGCTCAGGAAAAAGATAATATCGCTGTAATTCCCCTTGCTATTCCAATTTTATTTGGTCCCGGTGTTATAACAACAATTATTGTTTTAAGTGAAAAAAGTAAAAAATTAATAGATAAGGGAGCTTTATCTATTTCTATTGTCATTTCAGTGTTTATAGTTTATATAATTTTAAAAAATGCAACTTATATTTCAAAATTATTGGGAATTAACGGGCTTAAAATAGTTACTAGACTTATGGGATTAATAATAGGTGCTATTTCATTTTTATTTTTAATAGGAGGAATTAAAGCATTATGGTTAATGTCTTAAATTTAATTGTTTTTTCATTAACAGTGGGAATTGTTACAGGCGTTTTTATAGTAATTTACGGGCTTTTAACAGAATTTTTAAAATATATACTTTTTTTAGGCGATCCATTTGAAACAATAAATCATTTACCTGTTTGGTATCTTTATTTAATACCTACTGTCGCTATTTTGATTGTTAATTATTTAATTAAAATAGATGAAAATGTAAGGGAATACGGAGTTTTGGAAATTGCAAAAGCGGTTGAGGAGAATAAATTTTTTGTTAGTTGGAAGAGTCTGTTTTTAAAGATTATTGCTTCATCTATTTCTCTTGCAAGCGGTTTTGCCGTGGGAAACGAAGGTCCATCGGCTGCAATTGGAGCAATGATTGCAAATAAGTTTCATTTTCTTTTTAAACTTCCAAAGAATTTATTAAAAGTAGCTTTAAGTATAGGTTCAAGTAGCGGGATTGCTGCAATATTTGTATCTCCTATTACAGGTATAATGTTTGCAATTGAAAATATAGCTTATGAATTTATAAGAAATTTTGCAGGATTTTTAATATTTGCAAGTCTGATAGCATTTACAATTGCGATTAATTTTTTGGAACCTATTATTTTTAATTATTCAGCAGGTAAATTTTTGGAATACAAATATATAATCAGTGGAATTTTGTTTATTCCGTTTATTGCATTTTTTAATTTTTTATATTTATCTTTAAAAGATAAAATGTTATATTTTTTTGATAATTTATTAAATAGTTATTTTTTTGTTTATAAAAACTGGATACTTGCCATAATAGGCGGTTTTACAATAGGTACAATTTTATTAATTTCCCCATATGCAGCTTTTAGTGGACATGAACTTGTAACGATGCTCATTAATAACAATTTGCATATTCCTTTAATATTACTTTTTTTGATAATCTTTTTAAGAATTATCAATATTAGTGTTTCAGTTTATGCAAATGCTGTTGGCGGGATATTTATGGCTTTAATGAGTTTAGGTGCATTAATCGGATACGGATATGCGGAAGTTATAAACCATTTTACAACTTTAAAAATAGAGCCTTTTTATTTTGCAGCCATTGGCGGGGCTATATTTATGGGAGTAAATATGAGACTGCCTTTGACAGCTCTTGTAATGTCACTTGAAATTACATATGATTATAATGTAATAGTGCCTACCGGAATAATATATGTTTTAGTTGCCTTTTTAATGAATTTAAAATTTGATATTAAAAAAATGCACTTAAGGAAAAAATAATGAGATTTTTTTTTATTTTTTTCATTTTTATTAATTTATTCGGAGCAAATCTGGATGAACTTGTTAAACAGATAAATAAAAATTCTCCAGATTATACTTTAGATATTACATTGGTTAAAAAAATAAAGGAATTAAATTATGTAAATCCCTTTTTATTGGTTGAGAAAATAAAAACCGAAGAAGATTATTTGAATTTGTTTTTTAAATTAGGAAATTTAAAAAAAGAATATGATAATTTACCTATTTTAATTAAAGAAACGAATAAAAAAATAGATATTCTTTCATCAAATAATGATATAACATCAAAACTTCAAACTCTTTACTATCAAAAGCTTGTTGAGATTTATAATAAAAAATATGAATTTTTAGATAAAAATTTTAAAACTTTTGAAAAAAAAGTTTATAAAAAACTTTTTGATGTTAAATTCAATCCTGAAGATGCTGAAAAGAATATAGATTATTGGAATAATTTGTTAAAAGAAAAACAAAAAGAATTTGAAAAATTGAATATTAATCTTCAAAAATGGCAAATTTTAAATAATGAGGAAAATATAAAGAAAATTCAGCAATTTATAAATATAAATATTCAAAAACAGAAAAAAATTTATAAAAATTTAATAAAAAATTATCTTGTTTTATTTTTTGATGCACTTCAGCATAAAGATAAAAAAGCTTTTAGTATAGCTGAAAAAATAGAATTTTTTTCAAAAAAAACAAATTTAACTGAAATAAATGATATTTTAAACGATTTTGAAACATTTACATTTGGGACAAAAGCAATAATTTACAATTCAAAAACAGAGTTAAAAAATACATTAGATAAAATGATTTCTTTAATTAAATATCCTATTTTTAAAATAGGGAATAATTTTATTACCCCCCTTGATTTAGTTTTATTTGGTATTATTTTATTTTTTGGATGGTTTATAGGTAAATATTATAAAAAACTGATTTATTCTTTGAGAAAAAAATACAACATTTCTTATTCGAATGCCACATTACTTGCTAATATGGGCTATTATACTATTTTGGCCATTTCTTTTATATTTTCATTAAAAATGGTGGGTATTGATTTAAGCTCTCTTGCGATAATAGCAGGGGCTTTATCTGTAGGTATTGGTTTTGGACTTCAAAATATAGTCAGCAACTTTGTAAGCGGACTAATTTTGATGTTTGAAAAATCAATAAAAGTTGATGATTATATTCAAATAGATGAAAATACAAGAGGAAAAGTTATAGATATTCATATGCGCTCAACCGTTATAAGAACAAATGACAATATAGATATTATTGTTCCAAATCAGGATTTTATACAAAACAGGGTAATAAACTGGACTCTTGGTGATGAAATTGTCAGATTTAGAATACCTTTTGGAGTGGCATACGGAGTTGATATAAAAAAAGTTGAAAAAGTGGTGCTTGAAGCAATATATAAATCAAATCTGCCGTTTTTAAGAAAACCGCAATATAAATCTCAGCTGATTTTTATTGAAATGGCAGATAGTAGTTTGAATTTTGAACTTTTTGTTTGGGTTAAAGGTGAATATGCTATGCGTCCAAGAGGTACAAAAAGTGAATTTTTAAAAGTAATTTATGAGGCATTGAATAAAGCCGGAATTGAGATACCTTTCCCTCAACATGATTTACATATTAGGGATTCAGTGCCTTTTGAAGTTAAAATAAAAAAGGATTGACATGGAATTTATTTATTCAATAAGTGAGGCTTTCAGTGATTTAAAAAATGTAAAAATACAAAAATTATCTGTTACATTAGGCAGTGTTTTGGCTGCTTTATGGATAATAGTTGCTATTTGGTTTTGGAAGGATGGACTTAAGGTTACTAATTTTTTAATTTCTTTTATGCCTTTTAAATTTTTGCAAAATGCAGGAAGTCAGTTTATTATAATGATTGTCTGGATTCAGCTTATTTTGGCAACTCTTGGAATTGTTTATTCTCTTTTTGGGAAATTTTTGAAAAATATTTTTGCTTCAATTTCAATTGTCAGTATGATTGCTCTTTTTTGGAGTTTTATATTTTTGACATTTCACAGTGAAATTAGCGGATATATAAAAAATCTGCTTAGGATTTTTCCTTTTCAGAGCATTGAGGAGGTTGTTTCAAATATTTTGCTCGGATTTATATTTTATTCTTTTTATATTGCAAGTTTTTATTTCAGTTTTGTAGTTTTCAGTACTAAAGTTTTAGAAGAGTTAAAAGAAGAGGAATATCCGGAAGTTGAAACAAAAAAAGAATTTAATATAATAAAAATAGTTTTAATTAATTTAAGGGATTTTATAATTTTTTTAGTGGGGATGATAGTTTTATATCCTTTAATGTTTGTACCTTTTGTAAATATTTTAATAATTGTATTTTTATGGGCTGTATTAATTAAAGAATCACTTCTTCAAACTGTTTTTATGCTTTTTGGAAAAGAAGAAATTGACAGGAAAAAAATCTGGGCTTTTTGTATTATTAGCGTAGTGTTTAACTTTATTCCCGTACTTAATTTTTATGCACCGGCTTTTGGGATACTCAGTATTTTTCATTATGTAATGGAAAAAAAAGAGGACAGGCTTAATTTAGCTTAATTATCTTTTTGTTTTTCTTTTTACGGCTATTATGAATTGGTAGATAAAAAATGATAAAAGTATAGTATATAGTAAATATAAAAATTTGTATCCTATAATAATGTGTTTGTTAGAAGATAATTGTTTTTTTACATTAAAGATATTTGCTATATCATCAAAGATGTTCCATTTTCTTTGTTCGTAAATAGCAAAAGTAAATCCTAAAATAAATAAAATATTTGTTATAACAAATAATAAGTTTTTAAATTTTCCTTTTTCATTTGAATTTACATTTATAAATATTAAAAATATTATGGCAGGTATTAATGGAAAAATTTCTTTAAAAGTAAATTGCAATAAATTTTGCCAATTTTTAAATAAACTTAAATAAGTAATTGTTAAAGTAGAAATAAATATCCATATTAAAGGTTTAATCCAATTTTGTCCAAAGTCTGATGTCCATTTGTTAATTGTAAATATAATTTTATCTTGCCAATTATTCCATTTTAAAGATTTCCCATAAGCTTTCATTTCAAGTGAGAAAAATTCGTTTGCATTTATATGGTCTTTTTGATTATCAAGTGCATATTTTAATTGTCTATAAGTTTCTCTTGCTTTTTTAGGTTTTTCTTCAAATAAAGCAGGACATATTCTTTTTTCTGAAATTTTTCCCCATTCTGTATTTATGAATTTTACTTCCGTAAGGTCTGAATCTTCTATATGTATATTTTTAGCATTTGAAAAATCACAGTTTATAAATTTCATTTTATTAAGATGAGAATTTACTATAGAGATATTTGATTTTAAATTCTTGATGAAATTTTTATCTATTGGGAAATTGTTCTTATTTAAATAATTTTTATATTCTTCTAAATTTATAATTTTAGTATTATAAAAGAAAAAATTATCAGTAGAATTATTAATTTCTTCAATAATTAAATTCACAGTTTTTAAATTTCTAATTATAATTTTATTTTCTTCTTTTAGTTCTGTATTTTTTAATGTAAAATTATAATTATAATTACAATTACATTTTTTGTTTTCTTTAAAATCAAGAAATACTTTTTGTTTAAAGATATTATTTTCAAATATAATTGAGTTAAATGAATTAATTTCGAGATAAATTAGGTCATAAAATTTTGTGTTTTTAAAATTAATTGTTTGGTGAATAGTAGATTTAATAAAAAAAATTTTTTTCTCAAATTTTGTACTTTTAAAACTGATTATGTTGCAAGTTAAATTTATAAATTGAGTATCATACTTAAATAATGTATATTGAAAATTAATAATATTAGCGAGATTTATGTTATTAAAAGTAAAACTACCATTCAATATCATTTCTGTAAAATAAGCATCCTTGTTAAAAATTGTATTTGATATATTTATCGTATTATTAATAGTAATTTTTGAAAAGTTACAATTATCTTTAAATATAGTATTATGAATATTAATTTTATTATTCAGTTCCCATTTTTCATTAGAATAAAAGAAATTGATATTTTTTTCGTGATAATTTTTATTAAAATAATAAAAAAAGAATTTAGGAAAAATAATATTTTGAAATGCATATTCTTTTGATTTGTTTGATAAGTTTTCAAAATTAAATAAAATTAATTCTTTATTTTTTTTTAATTCATCTAATGATGGAACAAATTCTTTATTTTTTAAATTTTTTAAAAAATTATTCCAATATTTTTGTACATTTTCTTCGTATTTTTCATGATTTTTTTCAAATTTTAATAAGTTGGTTTCTTTTTCCCATAATTCAATATAATCGACAGCAAACCTATAAGCCCTTATTCTTTTCCAAAATTCTGCTACTAAAAATTCATTCCATTTTATTTCAAAATTTTCATTAAATGATTCTTTTTTACTTATTATTTCATCTCTTCTTTTTGCATATTCTTCATAACCGTCATTAAAGTTTTCCATCCATATTTCATTTTCTTTTTCACAATGAAATATACAAGTAGCGAAATTTTTAGAATTTTTTTTATACCATTTTGTATTTTTATAAAGATTTTCTAACTCTTTTTGAAGTTTTTCTTCTGATAAAATTTTAAATTTTTCTTTATATTCATTTTCTTTTTCTTTAGGAACAAAAACAGCTACGGGTTCTATAACGTTTCTCTTAATTTTTTTACAAACTTCACATTCTTTAAATGGAAGACCGTTGGTACCATCTAAGTATATAACAGAATAACTCAATCAATCTCCTAAAAATTTTTAATTATTATATTGCTATTTCTATTAGCAGTCAATATTAAAGAGGTATAATTTAAAATCTTATTAAACTTATTAAAAAAGTAATAATTTAGGTGAAATTAATAAAATTCTTAATAATTTATGATATAATTCCATCGTCCCAGCCCTGTGCAAGGGGTGTAAGAGGCAACGCTTCAGGCCCGGAAGGGAGCAGAGCACCTCTTATGCCCCTGTGCCGCAGGTTCCTGGGGCACCTAAAGAAAAATGATTAATTAAAATGTAAAATACGGGTTTTTTATAAAAAGTGTTTGACACTATATAATGTAAAATGATGGTTTTATAATTTTTATTAACGAAATAAAAACAGTTTTTAGTTTAATGTTTTATAAAATTAAGATTTTGACTAAAATAATATAAAATACCACAGCTTGGTAATTCATTGTGTTAAAGCGTCAAAATTTTATTAAAAATTGCAAACGGCTGTGCGGTATGGTAGATTAAATGCAAATTTTTTAATGCAAAAATTTTTTAAATTCCTCAATGCGTAATATTTTTTTATTTAATTGGTTTCAGTCATAATTAAAATAAAATAATAGAATATTTATGTTGTTGGTGTCAGGGATTTTTTTAAAATTAACAGAGAAAAGGAATTAAAGAGAAACTTCGTTTTCCCAAATTCCATGAATGTTGCATCCTGCAACAGCTTTTACTTTTTTGGCTCCGTCTAATTTTACATTAAATGCAGCGTAACCCATTGCTTTGCCCGGTTCGAACACAACAATATCTATTTTTTTGCCGTCAACATACAATTCGATAAAATCAATCCAGTGGTTCTCAGTTGAAGGATGAATGATTCCTTTTTGTCCAAGTGTAATTTCAATTAAAGTATAACCTTTTACGTTTTTCGCACCTATTTTAATCTCAGGTGTGTGTTTAAGTTCACCTTTGGTAGGATGAGCCGGGTTTTTAATATGCATTTTTGTTCTGTTTTTAATTTCAGGTCTGTAGAATTTGTAAACATTACAAAATCCTTCTTCATTTGCAAATACCGGTGTAGTGGCTGCCAAAACCCCAAGTCCTGCAAGTGCTTTTAGTGCGTTTCTTCTTTTCATAATTAATCCTTTAAGAGTATTTTTATCCTATTTTAACAAATAAAAATAATTAAGTCAAGGAATATTAAATTCCTAAAACTTTAACTTCATCAGGATTTACATTACAAATATTTGGTATGTTTTCAGGATTCAGTGCCAATTCTTTATTATCCATTATTACAATATTATTCTCTAAAATATGTTTTGCAACTTTTTTGGCACCTTCAAGTGAGTGCATATAACAGCTGCCGCATTGGTATATATTGGCTTCAGGGATTGTATCTGTATCAAGAATATTCTGCATAGATTTTCTCCAGGCCTCAATCACCTCTTCATCTTTTGGAGTTCCGATTATACTCATATAAAAGCCGGTTCTGCATCCCATAGGTGAAATGTCAATTATATCGTATTCAGGTAAATTGTCTCTCATATATCCTGCAAAAAGATGTTCAAGTGTATGCATTGCTTTTTCGTCAATTATTTCTTTGTTTGGTTTTGCAAATCTTACATCATAAACGGTGATAATATCACCTTTTGGAGTTTTCATATGTTTTGCCACTCTAAGTCCAGGTGAGGGCATTTTAACGTGATCAACCAAAAAGCTGTCAAGCATTGGCATAATTCATCCTTTTTTTGTTGCAATTATACATAAACTTTGATAAAATTTCATTTCTAGTTCTCACCTCTCAATCCTTGGTCGGGTTGGAGCGTATGCTCTTAATGGGGAGGGAGGCTAAACCCAGCCAAAAAATAAAAAAATAATTCAAGGAGAAAAAATGGCGTGTAATGTTACAATGAAAGATTTATTAGAATGCGGTGTTCATTTCGGGCATCAAAAAAGAAGATGGAATCCAAAAATGAAAAAATATATTTTTGGAGTTAGAAAAAATATTTATATTATTGACTTACAAAAAACATTAAGATTTTTCAAATATGCTTGTAATGTGGTAAGAGATGCGGCAGCTGAAGGAAAAACAATTCTTTTTGTAGGAACTAAAAAACAGGCAGTAGAAGCTGTAAAAACTCATGCCGAAAGAGCTGGAATGCCATATGTAAACCACAGATGGCTTGGTGGTATGCTTACAAACTTCCCTACAATTCAAAAATCAATCAGAAAACTTGAAATAATTGAAAAAATGGAAGAAACCGGACAAATTAATCTTTTAACTAAAAAAGAAAGATTAATTCTTGCTAGAAGAAAAGCAAAACTAGAAAGGGTTCTTGGCGGTATCAGACATATGAAAAAACTTCCTGATATGCTATTTATAATTGATACAGTAAAAGAAAAAATTGCAGTTGGTGAAGCTAATAAACTTGGTATTCCAATTGTGGCTCCACTTGATACAAACTGTGACCCGGATGTTGTTGATTATCCAATCCCAGGAAATGACGATGCAATAAGAAGTGTAAATCTTTTCTGTGAGAAAATAGCCGATGCAATAATTGAGGGCAAAGAAATGGCTGAGAGCGCAGGGGAAGAAACTAGGGAGATTACAGAAGAAGAAATGAATCAGGAAATCAAAGAAGTAAAAGAAGAAGCAGCTAACGAAACAAAAACAGAAGAAGAAATAAAAGAAGAAATTGAAAAAGAGGAGGCATAATATGGCAGCTAAAATAAGCGCAGCTCAAGTAAAAGCACTAAGGGAAAAAACCGGTGCTGGAATGATGGATTGTAAAAAAGCACTAGTAGAAGCAAACGGAGATGAAGAAAAAGCGGTTGAAATATTAAGAAAAAAAGGTCTTGCAAAAGCTGCTAAAAAAGCAGACAGAAACGCGGCTGAGGGAAGAGTTGAAATTTACATTACACCTGATTACAAAAAAGGAAGTATTGTAGAAATAAACTGTGAAACAGACTTTGTTGCCAAAACCGATGAATTTGTAGAATTTGTAAGCGAAACTGTAAAAACAATCAATACCGAAAATATTGAAAATGTTGAAAGCCTAAACAAAGCAAAATTTGGAAACGGAACTTTTGAAGAAGAACTTAAAGTTAAAATTGCAAAAATTGGTGAAAATATTGTTGTTAGAAGAATGGCTACAATTAAAGCCCCAGAAAACGGAATTGTAAACGGATATATCCATGCAGGCGGAAAAGTTGGTGTATTAGTTGCAGCTGAGTGTGACAAACCTGAAACTTGCGATGCAATTAAAGACACTCTAAAAGATATTGCAATGCATATTGCAGCAATGAAACCGTCTTTTCTAAATCCTGAAAGTGTTCCAGCTGATGTAATTGAAAAAGAAAAAGAAATTGCAAAAGCACAACTTCTAAAAGAAGGTAAACCGGAAAACGTAATTGAAAAAATTATCCCTGGTAAAATTAAAAAATTCTATGAAGAAAGCTGTTTAACTGAGCAGGAATATGTAAAAGCTGAGAAAAAAGAAAATGTTGCTAAAGCTCTTGAAAATGCGGCCAAAAAAGCAGGCGGAAGTGCAAAACTTGTTGATTTTGTAAGATTTGAAGTAGGTGAAGGGCTAGTTAAAAACGGATGCACTTTGGCTGATGAAGTTGCAGCAGCCCTTCAATAAAAAGAGTTTAACTCTTTTTTTTCTTTTTTAAGAAAAACTTATGCTAAAAGCAGTAAATCTTAAACATTCATTTGATTATCTTCTATTTTCCGATGTTAATTTAGAAGTAAAGCCAAAAGAAAAAATTGCAATAATTGGCACGAGCGGCAGTGGAAAATCTACACTGCTTCATATTCTTTCATCTTTTTTAAAACCAAATACAGGAAAAGTTTTTATCGATAATAAAGAAATTTATAAATTAAAAGAAAAAGATTTGATTGAATTTCGTAAAAATAAAATAGGTATCATTTTTCAGTTTCACTATCTTTTCAATACTTTTACAGCGCTTGAAAATATCCAGGCAGCTGCAATTTTAAGTAACAGAGAAGTTGATTATGATTTGCTTGAGAGACTTAAAATAAAAGATGTTATAAATCAAAATATCCAAACCTTAAGCGGAGGTCAGCAGCAGAGGGTCAGTATTGCAAGGGTTCTGACTAAAAAACCTAAAATTATATTTGCAGATGAACCTACCGGGAATTTAGACAGTGTTAATGCCAATGAGGTAATAGATATTTTAAAAGAATATGCCGATGAAAACTGTGCATCAATTATAACAGTAACTCATGATATAGAAATTGCAAAAAAATTTGATAAAATTTATGAGTTGAAAAATAAAAAACTAACACTTTTTAATGGGTAATGGAGAATGGATAATGGAGAATAAAAAATATAAAATTGAAAATAGGAAATTGTGTTATAAATTTTTTAAATTAATTAATTTTCCATTTTTCATTATCCATTTTCCATTGGTTTAAAAGTGGAGTTAATTAATTATTTAACACCTGTAAATACAGTAACTTTTCTACTTTTGTTTATAAGAATAGCCTCATTTTTGTCATTTATGCCTTTTTTTTCATATCCCACAATTCCTATGAGCGCAAAAGCGGCTTTTGCCCTGTGGCTTAGCATTTTACTTTTTCCACTGACCCCTAAAATAACATTTGAAATTAATTTTATAAATATTTTTTTGGCTGTATTATTTGAAAGTGCTTTGGCTTTTTTTGTGGGTATTGCTCTGAATTTAATTTTTGACATTTTAAAATATGCGGCAGAGCAAATCAGTTTTGTTATGGGATTTACTCTGGCAAACGTAATTGACCCAAATTCAGGAATAAATACCAATATTATAGGACAGTTTTTTACATGGGTTGCCATTTTGGTGTTTTTTTCATTTGGAGGAGATCATTTAGAAATAGTTTTGATGAGTAAAACATTAAATTCCTTATCACTGGGGGCGGTTTTTAATATTCACTCTTTTTATGAATTTTTTGTTGTTTATATGTTTAAATATTTTCTGTTCGGTATGGCTATGGCTTTTCCTGTTTTGGCAGTATCGATTTTAAGCGATATTATTTTTGGAATGATAATGAAAACAATGCCCCAGTTTAATTTGTTGGTAGTTGGGTTTCCTATAAAAATAGGGCTTTCTTTTTTAATTTTAATTGCTATAATCGGCTCTCTTATGCACGTATTTAGCAATAAATTTATAGAGGCTTTTAATTATATTGTTCAGATTATCGGCTGAGTCTGTAAGGCTTTGCAAGTGATTTAAGTTTATAAAAAAAATAATTAAATTTATGTATTAATTCTTTATCTTTTGTGATTAAAATATATTCATAATTTTTAAAAAATGCACTGTATGAATAATTTGCACTTCCGATAATTAAATATTTATTATCAACAATGGACATTTTAACGTGCATTTTGGCTTTTTCACCGTCTTTGTAAGGTTTGCCGCTTAAAAGATAGACATTAAAGTTTCTGATTGCTGCAAGATTTGGAATGACTGAACGGGAATATTTTGCTTCTTTTTTATCTGCCACAATATATATTTTAGTATGAATTGCGGCTTTTTTCAGGGCTTTTGCCAAAGTTTTGTTTGTAAAGGTATAAATTGCTATTTTTATTTCTTTGTGTGCGTGTGAAAAAATATAAGATAATTCTTTCTGGGCTTTATATCCGTCAAAAGGTAAAAAATAAATTTTATCTGCATTTAAAAGCAAAAAGATAAAAATTAAAATGAATTTTTTCAAATTATCCCTTTTTTTAATATAATTATAATAAAAAAACGAGGTTAGCTATGAAAATTTTACTAATATCTTCAAATCCCACTGTTGAAAAGCTTTTTACGTTAAGTGCGGAGAAAAAAGGTGATGATGTTATAATAGGTACAAAAGATTTTGTACCTGAAGAGGATTTTGAAGCCGTATTTATAGATAAAGATGATTATGATGAATCTTTTTTCAATGAATTAAAAGAAAAATTCAGCAGTGCTAAATTTGTTTTGATTTTATCTAAAAAAGATGCCAAATTACCCGGTTTTGATGAATATATTACAAAACCGTTTTTGCCGACTGATTTAATAAATCTTATTGAGAAATTGCCGGAACTTAACAATAGTGAAAAAGAAAAAAATGATTTTAATATAGAAAATTTTGATGATGAGTTAAATCTTGAAGAAGAAAATTTTGAATTAGAAAATTTAGAAAAAGAAGGAATTGATGATTTTGCACTCGATGATTTGGATCAAGTAATACAGAGTGATGATGAAAAAGAGGATTTGGGAGATATTGAAGAATTGGAAGATTTGACAGATGATGTTTTAATCACAGAAGACGAGCTTCTGGAAGAGGCTCCCGATTCAGACATAGAAGACACTGTATCCGTAAGTGAAGAGGAATTGTTGGAGGATGAAGATTTAGTTGAACCTTTAGAAGCAGAAATTGCTGAAGAAAATAATCAAAATGAGCAATTAGAGGAAGTTGAAAATAGTGATTTGGAAAATATTGAAAGCGGTGAAGAAAAAACAGAAGAGAATGAAATTGAAAATAATGAAGAATTGTTAAATGATTTGGAAATCAATGAAGAAGAACATGAAGAAAATGCGGAAGAATTAGAGAAAGAAGGTTTTGCAGGTATGGAAAATACCCCAGAAGAAAAATCAGAAAAAGAAGAAAATGAAATAAATATTGAAAAAGAAGAATTGGAAGAGAATAATAAAAAAACAGATAATTTAGAAGAATCCGATGAAAATAAACCTGTTACAGAAGAAGAGGTTGAGAGAGAAAACGGAGAATTAGAACTTCCTGAGGTAGTAAATGAAGCTGAAAAAGAAGTACAAAAAGGTGAAACTATGGAAGATTTGGAATTAGAAAACATTAATGAGGATGAACTTGCCAAAGCTTTGGGTGAAGAAATAGAAAATAAAAATGAAGAAGAATCCGAAAAAATTGCAAGTGTTGAAGAAATAAAAGAACCTGAAGAAAAAATTATGGAAAAAGCAGAAAATGATATACAATCAAAAACACTTGGAAGTATTTTAAATATTAATTGGGAAGAACTTAAAAAAGCAAAAGCAAAAGTTACCATAACCATTGATTTTGGAGATTGAAATGAAGGGAAGTATTTTAGTGGTATCGGGTCCTAGCGGAAGCGGAAAAACAAGTTTGGCAAGAAGTGTTTGTGAAGAACTGGGGGATAGGGCGTATTTTAGTATTTCTTCTACAACAAGACCAATGCGTGAGGGGGAAAAAGAGGGGGTTGATTATTTTTTTGTAAGTAAAGAAGAATTTTTAAAAGATATAGAAGAAGGTTATTTTCTTGAGTGGGCGGAAGTTCACGGTAATTTTTACGGCACTAGTAAAAGACAGATAGATAAGGCTTTGAATGAAGGTAAAATTGTATTTTTGGATATTGACGTTCAAGGACATGAGAATGTAAGAAAAGCATATCCGAATATTACCACAAGTGTGTTTGTGACTACCAAAAATGAAAAAATACTTATTGAAAGACTTAAAAAAAGAGGAACTGAAACTGAAGAGAGCCTAAAAATAAGACTTATAAATGCTTATAATGAAATGAAAAAGATTGATGAATATGATTTTTTACTTATAAATGATGATTTTGAAGAGGCAAAAGAATATTTAAGAGCGGTTGCAATTGCATCACTTATTAAAAGAAGTAAATATGATGTAAATAAATTTATAAACAAATGGAAAGGAAATGAATGAAAAAAAGAGTTGCCGATATTTTTAAAGAGCATTTGAAAGAACATCCTCCGATTAACAAACCAAAACAGAAGGATTTCGGACATTTTGCAGTACCTGTTTTTAAATATGCAAAAGAAAATAAAATGAACCCTGTGGAATTTGCAAAAAATTTATGTGAAAAACTAAGTGGTTGCGAAGAATTTGAAAATGTCGAAGCCCTAAGCGGATTTGTAAACATTAAACTCAGCGATAAGTTTTTAGATGAATTTGCAAATAAAGTATTAAATGAAAAAGAAAATTTTGGCAAAAGTGAAAGAAAAGAAAAAATTTTGCTTGAATATATTTCCGCAAATCCAACAGGCCCTCTTCATATCGGCCATGCAAGGGGGGCTATTTACGGGGATTCAATAGCTAGGATTGGAAGACATGTAGGATATAAAATAGATACTGAATATTATGTAAATGATGCAGGCCGACAAATTATGCTTCTTGGACTTTCAGTGTATCTGGCCGCAAGGGAAATTTTGGGACTTGATGTAAACTGGCCGCAAGAATATTACAGAGGTGAATATATTAAAGACTTAGCGGGTGAAGCTATAAAAGAATTTGGAGAAGATTATTTTAAAAAAGAGATTGATATTAATAATTTCAACGATGAAACACTTATGATGTGGGCAAAAGAGAAGATGTTAGATGAAATAAAAAAAGATATTAAGGCCCTTAATGTAACTCCTTTTGATAACTGGGTAAGTGAAAAAGAATTATATAAATACTGGGATGAGGTAAGAGAAATTTTAGAAAAAAACGGTGCACTTTATGAAAAAGACGGTAAAGTATGGATAAAATCGTCTGAATTTAAAGATGAAAAAGACAGGGTTGTGGTAAGGGAGGACGGAAGACCTACATATTTAGCAGGTGATATTATTTATCACTGGGATAAATTCAAAAGAAATTATGACAGATATATCAATATCTGGGGGGCGGACCATCACGGATATATTGCAAGGGTAAAAGCAGCTATTAAATTTTTGGGGTTTGACCCGGATAAATTGGAAATACTTCTTTCTCAAATGGTAAAACTTCTAAAAGGCGGAGAGCCTTATAAAATGAGTAAAAGGGCGGGTAATTTTATTTTGGTCAGGGATGTGGTTGAAGATGTCGGAGCTGATGCCCTGCGTTTTATTTTTTTAACAAAAAGGGCGGATACACACCTTGAATTTGACGTGGATGATTTAAAAAAAGAAGATTCTTCAAATCCGAGTTTTTATGTGAATTATGCACATGCAAGAATACGTTCTATATTTAGAAATAAAAATATGGATTATGATGATGTAAAAAATGTGGAACTTAAAAATTTGGAAGATGATGAAAAAGAGTTATTGTTTTTTGCACTCACACTTCCATATGTATTAGAAGATGCATTTATAAACAGGGAACCTCACAGGCTTACAAACTATCTGATAGATTTGGCAAGTGAATTTCATAGGTTTTACAATAAAAATAAAGTTATCGGAAGTGAGAGGGAAGAAGTCAGACTTAAAATTTTGGCGGTTGTCGGAATAATTATAAAACTTGGACTAAATTTACTTGGAATAAATGCAAAAGAAAAAATGTAATATGAAAAAAAAGGCAATGATTAGCAAATGTATGCTGGGATTTCCCTGCAGGTATGACGGAAAATCAAAGCCGCTTGAAAAAGAGAAACTTGATAAATTAAAAAAAGAATATGAACTTATCCCTTTTTGTCCCGAGGCTTTTGCTCTTCCGACCCCAAGACCGGCTGCCAGATTTATAGGGGATAGAATTATTGATATAAACGGGGTTGATAAAACAGATGCATTTTTGAAAGGGGCAAAAGAGGCTCTCAGGATTTGCAAGGAAGAAGGGATTAAAATTTTTATAGGTAAAGAAAAATCCCCTAGCTGCGGAATTAAAAAAACAAGTGCTTATATAAACGGTTGTGAGTGTAAGTGTGATGCATTCGGGCTTACAAGTAAAATTTTAAAAGAAAATGGACTAAAGCTTATCAGCGAATGGGAAATATAGCGATTTTCGGAGGCAGTTTTGACCCTCCCCATTTAGGACATGTGGAAATTGTAAATAAAGCTCTTGAACAGCTTGATATAGATAAACTGATAATAATGCCAAATTACTTAAATCCTCTAAAAAAAACATTTCACGCCCCGGCTGAACTTAGGCTTAAGTGGTTAAAAAAAATTTTTAAAGATAATCCAAAAGTTGAAGTAAGTGATTTTGAAATAAAACAAAACAGACCCGTTTATTCAATAGAGACTATTAAAAAATTTAGACCGAAATATTTTATTATCGGAAGTGACAATTTAAAAACGCTTGACAAATGGAAAAATATTGATGAGATTTTAAAATTGACAGAACTTGTAGTGGCAACAAGAGGACAAGTTGATTTAGATTTGCTTAAGAAGTATAATATTAAAAAAGTTTTGAGAGTTAATATTCCCATTAGTTCCACAGAAATCAGAAATTGTAATTTTAAATATTTACCAAAACAAATAGAAAAAGAAATAAAGGAGTTTTATGGACAGAATTGCAAAAATTAAAGAGCTTCTCGATGAAAAAAAAGCTCTTGATATAATGGATTATGATTTAAGGGATAAAGATTATTTTGTGGATTACGTAATAGTGGCAACCACTATGGCCGATAAACACGGTGCGGCACTGCTTGATCATCTGAAAAAAACATTAAAACCGATGGGTGAGACTTTTTTGGGAATTGATGAAAGTGAAGACTGGATTGTAATAGATTTGGGTGATATTCTAATACATTTAATGAGCGAAGAATACAGGGCAAAATATCAAATGGATAAGTTTCTTGAAGAAATAAAATCAAGAATAAGGCCGTAAATGAAGATTGCTATTAATGGAATAGGAAGAATTGGAAGAAGTATTTTAAGGGTGGCGCTTAAAAAAAATATAGAAATAGTGGCAATAAATGATTTAATGGATATAAAAAGCGCCGCATATTTAATTAAATATGACACAACCCGCGGAATTTTAAACGAAGAAGTTGAAATAATTGATAAAAATACTTTAAAAGTGGGAGAAAATTTTATTAATTATTCTCAAAAAACCATTCCTGCCGAAATACCTTTTGGTGAAGCTGATATAGTTCTTGAGTGTACCGGTAAGTTTTTAAGCAGCGATTTAGCCAAAGGACATTTAAAAGGAAATGTAAAAAAAGTTATTCTCTCTGCTCCCGCAAATGATGATACTCCTACATATGTACTTGGTGTTAATCATAAAGATTATAAAGGTGAGAGCATAATTTCAAATGCATCATGTACCACAAACTGTCTTGGACCTGTGGCAAAAATAATTGATGAAAAATTTGGAATTGTAAAAGGTTTTATGAGCACAATTCATTCATATACAATGGACCAAAAACTTCTTGATGCTCCAAATAATAGGGATATAAGGCGTTCCCGTGCGGCGGCTGAAAATATAATACCGACTTTTACCGGGGCTGCAAAAGCAATTTATAAGGTGCTTCCTAATTTAAAAGGAAGGCTTGACGGTGTAAGTATAAGAGTGCCTGTTGCAAATGTTTCCCTTATGGATTTAACACTTGAACTTGAAAAAGATACTACAAAAGAAGAGATAAATGAGCTGATTAAATTTCATTCAATGACTGATTTAAAAGGTATTTTAGAAGTTGATGAAGAATTTAAAGTAAGCAGTGATATTAATTCAAATCCCGCAAGTAGCATAGTTGCGCCTGATCTTACAAAAGTAAATAAAAATCTTGTTAAAATTTTCAGCTGGTATGATAACGAGTGGGGTTATTCAAACAGAATGATTGAAATGGCGGAATATATTTATAAAATGTAAAATGAAAAATAAATAATTAAATTAAATGAAAGGAGTGATATGAATTTAAACTCGCCGAAAGATTTGGAACTTAAAGAGGGAAACAGTGTATTTTTAAGATGTGATTTTAATGTGCCTTTGGATGAGTTTGGAAATATTACGGATGACAGAAGAATCAGAATGGCGCTTCCTACCATCAGGTATTTAATAGACCACGGGTGTAAAATTGTAATAGGCTCTCACTTAGGAAGACCAAAAGGGGAATTTAATGAAAAATATTCACTAAAACCTGTTGCAAAAAGACTTTCAAAACTTTTAAATCAGGATGTGATTATGGCAGATGATGTTGTCGGTCCTGATGCAAAAAGCAAAGCGGTTAATTTACAAAACGGGGAAGTTTTACTGCTTGAAAATTTAAGATTTGACCCGAGAGAGACAAAAAACGATGAGGGATTTGCAAAAGAATTATCTGATTATGGGGAGTTTTATATAAATGACGCTTTTGGAGTAAGCCACAGGGCTCATGCAAGTGTGGAGGCAATTACAAGATTTTACGATGACAGACACAAAGCGGCTGGATTTTTACTGCTTAAGGAAATAAATTTCTTTTATAAACTTCTTCAAAAACCGGTTAGACCTTTTGTGGCTGTTGTCGGCGGCAGTAAGGTAAGCGGAAAACTTCAGGCATTAATGAATCTGCTTGATAAAGTGGATAAAATGATTATCGGCGGCGGTATGGCTTTTACATTTTTAAAGGCTATGGGGTATAATGTAGGTAAAAGTCTGGTGGAAGATGATTTGATTGATGAGGCATTAAAAATTATGGCCGAGGCTAAGAGGCTTGGTGTTAAATTTTATCTGCCGGTTGATATAGTGGTTGCTGACAGGTTTGCAGAAGATGCAATGGTAAAATATGTACCGTCCCAAGAAATTCCGGATGATTGGATGGGGCTTGATATAGGACCTGCAAGTGTTAGGCTTTTTGGGGAAGTTTTATGGGATGCGCAGACAATTCTTTGGAACGGCCCAATGGGGGTTTATGAAATGGATAAGTTTAGCAGGGGGACATTTAAAATTTCCCATGAAATTGCAAGAAGCCACGGAATTAAAGTGGTAGGCGGGGGAGATACGGCCGATGCGGTTCAAAGAGCCGGGGATGACGAAGAGATGACATTCATATCAACCGGCGGCGGTGCAAGCCTGGAACTGCTTGAAGGTAAAAAACTTCCTGCAATTGCGGCATTGGAGATAAAATGATAGTAGCGGCAAATTTTAAAACAAATAAAACAAGAAAAGAAACAGTAGAATATTTAAAAGAGCTTAAAACTATTGATTTTGAAAATGTTAAAGTCGCTGTTTTTCCTCCGCAGACCGCTTTAACTGAAGATGATTTAATCGGGGCTCAAAACGCATATCCCACTGTTAACGGTGCATATACCGGGGAAATCGGACTTGAGCAGCTTAATGAATTTAATATAAAAAGAATTTTGATAGGCCACAGTGAGAGAAGACACATATTAGGTGAAACACAGGAATTTATCGCTGAAAAATTTAATTTTTTTAAAGAAAACGGATTTGAAATATTTTACTGTATCGGCGAGCCGCTTGAAATTAGGAAAAAAGGAATTGATGCGGTAATTGAATATTTAAAAAATCAGTTCAGGGGGATTGATTTAGAATATGAAAAATTGATTGTCGCATACGAACCTGTCTGGGCAATTGGGACTGGAGTTAGTGCAAGTATAGATGAAATTAGAGCAACTCATGCAGAAATTAGAAAATTTACCTCTAAACCTATACTTTACGGCGGAAGTGTTAAGCTTAATAATATAGAAGATATTATAAAAATAAAAAATGTAGACGGGGTTTTGGTAGGAAGTGCCAGTTTGGATGTAAATGTGTTTAAACAAATGATAAAAAAAGCAAAGGAGAATAAATGAGTGTAATGGAAGGAAAAATAGGTTTGGTTGTAGGTGTGGCAAATAACCGTTCAATTGCTTACGGAATTGCAAAAGCTTGCAAAAGGGAAGGAGCTGAAGTTATTCTTACTTATCAAAATGATAAATTAAAGCCACGTGTAGAAAAAGTTGCGAACGAACTTGGAGTAAAACATATTTATCCTTTAGACGTAAGTAAGGAAGAAGAATTAATTGCTTTGAGAGAAAATATAGAAAAAGATTATGGAAAGATTGATTTTCTTGTTCATTCTGTTGCTTTTGCGCCAAGAGAAGCGCTTGATGGAAAATTTATTGATACTAAAAAAGAGGCTTTCAATACTGCAATGGAAATCAGTGTCTATTCATTAATAGAACTTGTCCAAAAACTTGAACCTATTATGAATGACGGGGCGAGTATATTGACACTTACTTATCTTGGAAGTACAAGATATATCCCTCATTATAATGTAATGGGTGTGGCAAAAGCGGCTTTGGAAGCGAGTGTAAGATATTTGGCGGTGGATCTTGGTGAGAGAAAAATTAGAATAAACGCCCTTAGTGCAGGTCCTATTAAAACACTTGCGGCAAGCGGAATAGGTGATTTTAGTGAAATACTTAAATATAATGAAAAAAATTCCCCACTTATGAAAAACGTGACTATTGACGAGGTTGGAAATTCGGGAATGTATTTATTAAGTGATCTTTCAAGCGGAGTAACTGGTGAAGTGCATTTTGTAGACAGCGGATATAATATAATGGGTATGCCAAGGTATGATAAATAAGGTAAAAATATATAATGAATATATGGAAAATTGAGAATGAACGAGAAAATTATTAATAAATTATTAACAACTTTGGAAAATTTTGCAAAAAATTATAAAAAACATTTGATTTTTTTTGAATTTGACGATATAATTGTGAGACAAAATTAAATTTAAACAAAGGAGAGAGAAGATGCTAAAAAAATTATCTTTAGCGGCTTTAGTAGCAATGGGTTCAATGAGTGTTGCAAGTGCAACTCCTCTAACAGACGCAATTAAAGGTGTAAGTCTTAACGGATTTTTGAGAATCAGATATTATTATGATAAATTTGATGCAAATCAAGATAGTGGTGATTTAAGCTATAACAGATGGAGAACAAATGCTAAATTGGTATTTGGTGTTCCGGTTGCTGAAAATATGAAAATAGTTTGGAGAGTTCATGCTCAAACCAATGTATATGATAAAGCTACAACTGGTGTAAGCAATGGATCATATGTAATTACTGGAGTTGATGCAGGAACTAATACATTAACTGGTAAAAAAACAAATGTAGCAAAAACTGGACTAAGTGATAGCTTATTTTTCTTAAATTATGCAAATAATGGATTAATTGTTAATGTTGGTGTTGTTCCTCTTGGTAAATTGCCATTTGCTTCAAGTGATCCATTTACAACTGGTCACGGTGCAGGTGTAGTTGCTATGTATAATGCAGGTAACGGATTAACTGTAGCTGGTGGATGGGTTGATCATTTGTTTAATGCTGACGGAACACTTGATCAAGGAAATTTAGATTATCCTGTTTCTGCAGCAATTAATGGCGGTGCAAAAGATGTTTATACTGCAGGTGTTATTTATTCAAATGATGCATTTGGAAGTGTTCAGGCTTGGGATTACCATGTAACAGATGCAGTTAAAAATGCGTTTATGGTTATGGCGAATTTAAATCTTTTAAAAGACTATGGAGTAGGAATTAAAGCTGATTTTGCTACTTCAAAACTTGATGATAAAGCGTTAGGATTAACTGATGTAGACAATCATAATTATTACAGAGTAGCACTTACTGCAAATGTTGCTGGTGTTGATGCGGAACTTGGATATGCGGGAACTAACGATAAAGCGGGTGTGATTGCTACAAGTGATGATGCAGTAATTGGTCAAATTCCTATGGAATTGAGATATAATGTTGCAAATATGACTGATGTTGATGTATGGTATGGAAAACTTGGATACAACATTGACGAAAAAACAAACATTTGGGCTTCTTATGCAAGCATTGACCAAAGCAGTGGTAAAAACGCAGGAACAATAAACGCTACTAACAATATTGACAGTGATGAATTTGATATCGGTGCTGGATATAAATTTAACAAAAAATTCGGTGCTAATATCTACTATGCAAGCTTAGATTACAATAACGATGCAGAAAATGCAGGAAATCAAGATACTCAAGAAGTGAGAGCAGAATTAAGATATAACTTCTAATTTCTTCTTTGCCCTTTCGGGCTTTATTTTAAATAAAAAGTGTCAGATACTTTATTGTTAAGATTTTTGTTATTACAATAATGATTTTTTATTTAATATATTATATATAATAACGAATAATTTTTAAAAGTTAAAAGGAAGACGATGTTTTTTAAAAGATTTTCTTTTGCAATACTGTTGTCAATGGGAATTATAAATGTTGCAAACGCTACTCCTTTAACAGAAGCAATTAAATGTATAAATGTTAACGGTGCTTTGAGAATCAGATATTATTATTTTGATTTTGATGATAATGCTAATAAAACAAAAGGTGATATTTCTTATAACAGATGGAGAACAGACGCTAAATTGATTTTTAAAGTACCTGTTGCTGAAAATATGAAAATTATTTGGAGTGTTAATTCTGAAAGAAATATATATGATAAAGCCACAAGTAATAATCCTAAAATTCCTGCAAATAATGGTGGAAATTTGGAAAATGATTTATTTTATTTAAATTATGCAGATGATAAATTCGTAGTTAATGTAGGTACTATGCCTCTTGATTCATTGCCTTTTATTTCTAGTGAAAAATTTACTTATGGTTATGGTACTGGTGTTATGGGTAGATATAATATAAACGATAAATTAAAAATAACAGGCGGATGGATTGATCATTTATTTAATATCGATCATGCAAAACCTGATAATGTCAAATCTAATAAAGATATTTCTAATGATTTATATATTTTAGGGTTAAATTATTCAGATAGTTATTTTGGTTCGGTTAAAATGTTGGATTATCAAATAACAGATTTAATTGATAATGCATTTATAATTATGACAAATCTTAATTTCTTAAAAAATTATGGAATAGGTATTAATGCTGATTTTGCCACTTCAAAACTTAATGATTCCGTAATGTCAAATGCCGATAATCATAATTTTTATAACTTAGAGTTAAGTGCAGATGTTTATAATATTGATACAGAACTCGGATATGCCAAAACCGATAGTAACCCAGGGATAATTTCTACAAGTATTGATGCGAAGATTGGGCATATTCCTGTTCATATAAAAAAGAATGTGGCTAATTTAACTGATTCCGATATCTATTATGGTAAACTGGGTTATAAAATTGATAAAAAAACCAAATTTTATGTGTCTTATGCCAAAATTGACCAAGACAAAAACAGCGGTGATAATGATTCACAAGAATATACCGTTACTGGGAAATGTAAATTTAATAAAAAATTCAGTTTTACGGCATATTATGCTTATTTAAATTATAATAATGATACAAGCAATGATGAAGAAAAAATAAAAGCTGAGTTTTTATACAATTTTTAATTTTTTTCCTCTTTTATATTTAAGAGTATCAGTAAGTTTTTAGTAAAAATGATGAAAAACAGTGTATCTGATTTCAAATTTATAATTTTATTGGTTTTAATTTTTCATTGTTATTTTATATGCTCATTAATATAGTGCCAGACACATTGAAATATTTTACTTATTTTGTTACAATTCAATAAAAAAGAGTAATCGTGACGGTATATGGAAAAAGGGTGGTTGAATATATAATAAATAAACATCCTGAAATTGTAAAAGAAATTTTAATAAGTAAAAAATTAAGTAAATTTGAATTAAAAAAATTAAAAAATTTTAAAGTTAATTTTATAGACAATAAAACAGCTCAAAAAATCTCCCATAATCAAAACCATCAGGGTTATTTTGCAAAAATTGATTTTACCCCTGTAGAATATGAAATAATCGGTGAAAAAATTATTGTTTTAGATAATATAACAGATATGGGAAATATTGGAAATATAGTTCGTACTTCTTATGCTTTAGGTATAGATTTAATTATTGTAACAGGCATAAAAGAACTTAAATGGCCTCAATTAATCCGCACAAGTGCAGGGGCTGCCATTGATATGAAAATAATTTCTTTTTTTAACATTCTTGAACTTGTCAATATTTTAAAAACAAAAGGATATAAATTAATCGGTGCTGATATGAACGGTAAATGCAAAGTGGATACTACTTTTAAAACAGCATTGATTTTGGGAAGCGAAGGTGAAGGGTTAAATAAAAGGGTAAAAGAAAAATTAGATGATATAATTACAATTGAAATGAAAAGAGATTTTGATTCGCTGAATGTATCAAGTGCCGCTGCAATTTTAATAGATAGGATTACAAATGAATGCAGATGATTTTTTTGAACTACATTCAATAGAAGAAATAAATAAAAAAACGAAAATTTCACCTATATCACTCAGATTTATTAAAAACAAAGAATTTGATAAATTACCAAGGGTAAAATTTGTCGGATTTATCAGACTTATAGAAAAAAAATATAAAGTTGATTTAAATGAATTAATTAAGGAATATGAAGGGTATTTTCATCATAGCGATGACAAAAACAATAAAAAATCAGACAACATTCAAAAAAATAAAAGTGATAAAATAAAAGAAAAAAGAAGTTGTTTATGGATTTTAATTTTAATTATATTTGTTTTGACTTCATTTTTGTATTTTAAATTTTTTAACAAAAATAATACAAAAGATGAATTAATTGTTGAAGCAAATAAAACAACGGTTGTAAATAACGTGACTGAAAATGGATCAGAAAAAAACAACAGTGAAAATAATAATAAAACAAATGAAAATATTGTAGGCGGTATTAACAGTTCCATTGTAAATAATGAGACAAATATTTCTAATACTATAAAGTATAATACATCTTCAGTTAAAATAGAAAAAAATATTATAAAAGAATACAATATAACAATATTACCAAATGAAATGGTGTGGTTTAGGGCGTTAAATATAGATAATAACAAATCGGTTGAATATCTAACAAGTAAACCCAAAATATTAAAAGGAAATTATTATATAAAATTTGGTCACGGAAATATTACTGTTTTATATGATGATAAAAACATTACTCCAAATACAAAAAAAATTGTAAGAATACTGTTTAAAAACGGAAAATACGAATATTTAAAAAAACCGAACGAGTATGAAAAATGAAAAAATTAATAATATTTTTGGGAATATTTCTTTTTGCAAACAACTATGTTATTAATCTAATCGGTAAACAAGAATATGAAAATTATGCTCCGTTATTGAAATTTGATAACAATTTAACTCTTAAAGAAAGTGTAAAAAAATTAGAAAATTTAGGTCTTATAAATCTTTTTTTTGATAAACCGCAAATTATAAACACCGAATTTGTTTTTGAAAATAACAACCCAATACTTGAAGCTAAAATTTTATACAAAACTTTGAATTTAATGGGATATTATTATTTTTATCCTTCAAAATTAATTTATCAAAACAATAAATATACGGTAGATATTGAAATGAAAACAAATCATTATATAAATCCTTTAATTTTGATAAATACAATTGAAAATTACGGTTGCAGAGTTGTAAATATAATAAAAAAAGATAAGTATTATTATTTTATAGACGCTCAAAACGCTAAACTTCCCGCAATTAAGTTAAATAAGGAAGAAAAAAAATATATTAATGCTAAAGGTGAATATTGGGTGACACCTAATGGATTCAAAAAAATGAGTATTGTTTCTTCGAAACTTGACAATTGGTATCCTTATATTGTTTTTTATGATAAAAATTTAAATATTTTGAATATAATTGCATATAAAAAAGTGTGTAGATTTTTAAGTTTAAATATTCCGGAATACACTGTATATATAAAAATAAAAGACAATTTTTCAAAAATAAATTTTAAAAGAGGTATTTTAATTAAAGGACTAAAATGAATCATTTTGAAAGAATAGAAAGACTTCCCAATTATATTTTTGCAGTAATAAATGAGCTTAAACTTCAGGCAAGAAGGGCTGGTGAAGATATTATAGATTTTTCTATGGGAAATCCGGACGGTCCTACTCCAAAACCGATAGTTGATAAATTGATAGAAGCTGCAAGAAAACCAAAAAATCACAGATATTCAGTCAGTAAGGGTATTTATAAGCTTAGAGAAGCGATTTGCAACTGGTATGCAAGAAGATATAACGTCTCCCTTAATCCGGAAACAGAAGCTGTTGTAACAATGGGTAGCAAAGAAGGATATGTTCATTTAACACAGGCTATTACAAATGTAGGGGATGTGGCAATTGTTCCGGATCCTACATATCCAATCCATTCATACGCTTTTATGCTGGCCGGAGCTAGTGTCAGAAAGATTAAACTTACATATAATGAACAATATGAATTGGATGAAGATGATTTTTTCGCTCAGTTGAAACTTGCTATGATTGAATCAGTGCCAAAACCGAAATTTTTGGTTTTAAATTTCCCACATAATCCTACAACTGTTACTGTTAATAAAGATTTTTGGCAAAAAGCGGTTGATTTTGCAAAGGAAGAGGGGCTTTATATTATAAGTGATATTGCGTATGCTGATATTACATTTGACGGATACAAAACACCGTCCATTTTTGAAGCTAAAGGGGCTAAAGAAGTTGCGGTTGAGAGTTTTACATTATCCAAAAGTTATAATATGGCAGGTTGGAGAGTCGGATTTATGGTAGGAAATCCTGTATTAATCGGAGCTCTTCAAAAATATAAATCCTGGATAGATTACGGAATGTTTACCCCTATTCAGGTAGCCGCAACAGTGGCGCTTAGGGATTATACCCATTTGGTAAAAGATGTTGTTGAAACTTATGAAAAAAGAAGGGATGTTTTGATTGAAAGTTTTGCAAATGCCGGCTGGGAAATAGAAAAACCGAAAGCCACAATGTTTGTATGGGCAAAAATTCCTGAAGTCGCAAGACATCTTGGAAGTTTGGAATTTTCAAAAAGGCTGCTTACGGAAGCTCATATTGCGGTAAGTCCTGGAATTGGATTTGGTGCATACGGGGATGATTATGTAAGAATTGCTTTAATTGAAAATGAAAAAAGAATCCGTCAGGCTGCTAAAAATGTAAAATATTTTCTTAAGAGTTTAAAGGAAAATAATGGTTAAGATTGGAATAGTGGGTCTTGGCACGGTTGGCACAAGCGTTGTAAAAGTTTTACAGAAAAACAGAGACATAATTACTTCAAGGGCCGGAAAGGAAATAATGCCTGTTAGGGCTGTTGTTAAAAACTTAAATAAAAAAAGAGATGTTGATATAGAACTTACCGATGATTATAAAAAAGTAACAAGAGACAGTGAAATTGATATAGTAGTAGAACTTATGGGAGGGGTTGAAGAAGCGTATAAGGTTGTAAGTGATGCGCTCAAACATGGAAAAGCCGTAGTTACAGCAAATAAGGCCCTTCTTGCATATCATAGATTCGAACTTCAAAAACTGGCAAAAACCCCTTTTGAATACGAAGCTAGCGTTGCAGGGGGTATTCCTGTAATTAAGGCACTGAGAGATGGGCTAAGTGCAAATCACATTGAAGAAATTCAGGGGATTATAAACGGAACGTGTAATTATATTTTAAGCGAAATGAAAAAGGGAAGAGATTATTCTGACGTTTTGAAAGAAGCACAGGTTCTTGGATATGCGGAAGCTGACCCGACTTTTGATGTGGGGGGATTTGATGCTGCCCACAAACTGCTTATTTTGGCAAGTATTGCGTATAATATTGATGCAAAGCCAGAGGATATTTTAATTGAGGGAATTGAAAATATTAATTTGGTAGATATTGAGTTTGCAAAAGAGTTTGGTTATGAAATTAAACTTCTCGGAATTGCCAAAAAAGATAACAATAAAATAGAACTTCGTGTACATCCTACATTAATTCCACAAAGTAAAATGATTGCAAAAGTTGAAGGTGTTATGAATGCCGTAAGTGTTATCGGCGATGTTGTGGGTGAGACTATGTATTACGGACCCGGGGCCGGGGGAGATGCAACTGCCAGCGCTGTAATAAGTGATATTATCGAAATTGCAAGAGGTCAAAACAAACCGATGCTAGGATATAAAAAACCTCTTGAAATTGAAAAACTGACTTTAAAAACTCCAGATGAAATTGAAACAAAATATTATTTAAGAATTGCCGTTAATGATGAAATTGGCGTGCTTGAAAAAATTGCGCATATTTTGGCAAAAAATGATATTTCAATCGAAAGTTTCCTGCAAAAACCAAGAGACGGATTTGTAAAACTTCTTTTTGCAACCCATAAATCAATTGAAAAAAATGTTAAAAATGCAATAAAAGAAATAGAAAAAGAAAAATTTGTAATTAAGCCAATTAATTATATTAGAATAGAAGAATGATAGATAAACTAAGACGAATTTTTCTTTTTTTTAATATTTCAGATGAGCTTTTAAGTGAAATTGCCTCTTTTTCTAAATTAAAAACTTATCATAAAGATGAAATAATTTTTTATGAAGGTGAAAAAAAAGATAAATTTTATGGTATTGTAAGAGGTAATGTTTTAATGTATGATTCTGACGAAAAAGGTGAAATTATTCCAAAAAACCAGTTTGGATGCGGTGATATTTTCGGACTAATTTCTCAGATTCAAAACAGGCCTTACTGCCTTAGTGCAGTGAGTATTAATGAATCGGAAATTATTGAGATTGATTATAATAAGTTTGCAAAATACATCTCACATCCTCCGTTTAGCGATAGAATTATAAAAATGCTCAGTAACCAGATTTTACAGGAGATGGAATTTAACAAACTTCAAAAATATGATGCTACAAAAAGGGTTGTTTTTACTCTTTTAAATTTTCCTCAAAAATTTGTAAAAAGAAAAAAATATATGCTAGCAAAAGAGCTGGGTATGAGCCCGGAAACCCTCAGCAGAATTTTAAGCAGGTTAAAAAATGAAGAAATTATCTGTTATTGTGAAAAGTCTATAAAAATTTTGGATAAAGAAAAATTAAAAGGTTTGATAAATGGTTCTTTTTCATATTCACAGTGATTATTCACTGCTTCATTCAACTATCAGAATAAAAGATCTGGTAAAAAAGGCAAATGAATACGGATATAATGCACTTGGAATAACCGAACTTGATAATATGTTTAGTGCAATTGAATTTTATGAAACATGTAAGAAAAATGAAATTAAGCCGATTATCGGAAGTGAAATTATCATAAACAGAAATGATTTTCTCTCAAGAGTGATAATCTTAGCTAAAAATAAAAAAGGTTATGATAATTTAATGTATTTAAGTTCGGTGAGTTATCTGGATTTTTATAAAAAAGTGCCTCAGATTCCTTTTGAAAAATTGCTTGAAAATCAGGACGGATTAATTGTGATTTTACCTATGCTTGAGAGCGAAGTCGGGTTTCATTTAAATATATTTGATGAAGAAAATGTTTTAAAAGGTGCAGGGGGAATAGAAAGAGCAAAAGAAATTTTAAATGATTATAAAAAGTTTAATGAACTTTTTTTGGAGATAAGAAGGGATAATGAAAAAGAGACTTTAATTGAAAATGATTTAATTGCCTTAAGCCATGAATTTGATATTCCTCTGCTTGCAAGCAGCAATGTTTTTTATCTTGAAAAAGGCGATTATATTTATAAAGAAGCGCTTGAGTGCATAGAAAACAATAAACTTTTTGATGATTTACATAGAAAAATAGAAGTTGGAAAAAATTATTTTAAATCAATTGATGAGATGAATGAAATTTTTGCCGATTTGCCCGAGGCTGTTGCAAATACGGATAAACTCTCTGCAAGTGTGAATCTTGAAATTCCTCTTGGAAACCCTACTCCTCCTACTTTTAAATTTACAAAAGAGTATGCGGCGGCTGAAGGGCTTGAAATTGAGAGCGATGTGGAATATTTTGAATATAAATGCCGTGAGGGGCTTAAAGAGAGGCTTAAAAACATTCCGGAAGATTTGCATAAAACTTACTGGGACAGACTTGAATATGAAATAGATATTATAAAAAGAATGAAATTCCCAGGATATATGCTGATAGTCTGGGATTTTGTAAGGGAGGCAAAAAAAAGAAAAATTCCTGTAGGACCCGGAAGGGGTAGTGCAGCAGGAAGTTTGGTTGCATATTCTCTTAAAATTACAAACCTTGATCCCATAAGATATCATCTGCTATTTGAGAGGTTTTTAAACCCTGAGAGGGTTTCAATGCCAGATATTGATATGGACTTTTGTCAGGAGCGAAGAGGGGAAATAATTGAATATGTAAGAAACAAATACGGTAAAGTAAACGTGGCACAGGTTATTACATTCGGTTCTTTGCTTGCAAAAGGGGTTTTAAGGGATGTTGCAAGAATTTTTGGAATAAAATATGACGAAGCCGACAAATTTGTAAAACTGATTCCGGACCAGCTTGGAATTACCCTCCAAAAAGCTCTTGAAATGGAAGAGAAAATAAAAAAAATAATAGAGGAAGAGCCTTTATATAACAGACTTTATTCGTTTGGTTTAAATCTTGAAGGGTTAAAAAGAAATACCGGAATGCATGCTGCCGGGGTTGTAATAAGCGATGAGGAACTTTGGAAAAAATCCCCTTTATACAGACCTGATGAAAATGATGATACAATTGTTACACAGTATTCACTGAATTACCTGGAACCTGTGGATTTGATTAAATTTGACTTTTTGGGTCTTAAAACATTAACGGTAATTGACAGGGCTATTAAAAATGTAAAAGCAAACAGAGGCGAAGATGTAGATATTGACAATCTGAATTTAGATGATGAAAATGTTTTTAATCTGATTCAATCAGGTAAAACCCTTGGCTTATTCCAAATAGAATCTCAAGGGATGCAGGATTTGGCAAGAAGGCTTAAACCTTCCACTTTTGAGGATATTATTGCGATGCTGGCCCTCTACCGTCCGGGACCGATGGAAAGCGGAATGCTTGATGATTATATAGAAAGAAAACACGGCAGAAAAGAGATAAGTTATTTTTTTGATGAATTTACGGAAGTGCTTGAACCCATTTTAAAACCGACTTACGGAGTTATCGTTTATCAGGAACAGGTTATGCAGATAGTCCAGGCAATCGGCGGATTTTCTCTTGGAGAAGCCGATATTATCAGAAGGGCAATGGGTAAGAAAAAAGCCGATTTGATGGCAAAATATGCTGAAGAGTTTGCAACCCGTGCCGCTGAGAAGGGATTTTCTTATGAAAATGCCAAAAGTTTATTTAATTTAATAGAAAAATTTGCAGGTTACGGATTTAACAAATCCCATTCAGCTGCATATGCGCTTATTACTTATCAGACTTCTTTTTTAAAAAAATATTATCCAGCGGAATTTTTTGCAGCTTTAATGACCTATGAAGCCGATAATACAGATAAAATTGCAAAATATATTGAAGAAGCTAAATCTCTTGGAATAGAAGTACTGTCTCCAAATGTCAATAAATCTAATGCCGAATTTACTCCAATTGGAGAAAAAATTCTTTTTGGACTAAGTGCGATTAAAGGGGTAGGTAGCAAAGCAATTGAATCAATTGTGGAAAACAGGCCGTTTAAAGATTTAAATGATTTTATTTTAAATGTGGATACTACTAAAGTTAATAAAAAAGTTTTGGAACAGCTTATAAAAGCCGGGGCCATGGATGATTTTGGATATTCAAGAAAAGCAATGCTTAACGCAATTGAAGATATGCTTGAATACAAAAAAAGAGTGGAAGATAGAAAAAATGCACTAAATCATGCCAACTCTTTGTTTGCTGATTTACAAGAAGAGGAAGAAGTGGAAGAACTTAAAATTCCAAATTTAGTGGAATTTGATGTAAAAACCCTGCTTGAGGGTGAATTTGAAACGCTTGGATTTTATGTTTCAGCCCATCCGCTTGACCCATTTAAAGAACAGATTGATAAACTTGAATATAACCTTTCAAGTGAAATTGAAGAAATTTTGGGAAAAGAGGCTTTGTTTGTAGGTAAGATTGAATCAATGAAAGTGAGAATGTCAAAAAAAGGAAATAAATTTGCAATAGCGACACTTATGGATTTTCATGGAAAAATTGATATTATGATTTTTGAGAGGGATTTGGAAAATTTAGAACAATTTAATTTGGATGAACCTATTGCTATAAAAGCAAATGTGGATAAAGTGGCAGATTTTTTAAGGATTACCTGTAAAAAAATAATGTCTATTGAAGAAGCTCAGAACGAAAAGGCTGCAATTAAAGAAGAAATTTGTCTAATTGAAAGAGAATTAAGTGAAAATTATGAAGAGGATTTAATAAAAATATATAATGAAATAATAAAAAATCCGGGAAATAAAAGAGTAAACCTCCTTCTTAAAACTCCTTTTGGATTTAGTTTAAAAATAAATACAAATCTTAGAACGTCACTCAACTAATTCTTTTATTTTTTCTTTAAAATTACATAAAAACATTGGAAATTCAGCATCTACTTTGCTTATATCTACATATTCTTTAAAAAATGTATTTATATCAATTCCTTTTTGCATTCCAAGAGAAAATCCTTTAAACATTTCTTTAAGTTTTGGTGAATCTACAAGTTCTATCAGATTTTCGCAGTAACTTATTCCTTCTTCATACATTCCTTCTTTGTAGTATCCGATTATGTTATCAAATAATGTTACTAATGCAAACAATTCGTCTTCATTGGATAAATCAAATTTTTTATTTTCACTTAATTTTTGTTGATAATATAAAAAAGCTTCATTAAAAGCTTTTTCAAATTCCTCTTCCGCTTTGGCTGTATCTCCTTTACTTAGGGCATTTCTAAATTCTATATAATGTTGTTTTACAGACATACTTTTCCTTTTTTTTAAAATTTTATCATTTTATTTGCAATTTTGTTAAAAAGGTGTTATACTGTCAGTGCAAATTTAATTTTAGGAAGATCACATGAAAACACTTTACGTAGGAAACATTAACTATCAAGCAACTGAAGAAGATTTAAAACCATTATTCGCAGAATATGGGGAAGTAATTTCAGTAAAAATTATAAATGATAGAGAAACAGGTAGAAGCAAAGGATTTGGATTCGTTGAAATGGAAAGCGGTGCTGATACAGCTATAGAAGAGCTAGACGGTAAAGATTTCCAAGGAAGAAGACTTAGAGTAAACGAAGCTAGACCAAGAGCTCCAAGAGGAGAATAATTTTTCTCCTTTTTAATAATTTATAAATTAAGTGTCTGGCACATATTTGTACATTTTTTATTATTGTTTTTAAAAAATATTAAATTATATTATTCAATAATTAAGTAATTTAAATGGAATTTGTAAAATAGAGTTATTTTTTGGTAAAATGCTAAAAAATTAAAAGGAGATTATAATGGCATTATTTGATGAAGTAAAAGAAGTTATCGTTGAGCAGTTAAATGTAAGCCCTGATGAAGTAAAACCTGAATCAAGATTTGTAGAAGACTTAGGTGCTGACAGTTTGGATGTGGTAGAAATGATTATGGCGCTTGAGGAAAAATTTGAAATTGAAATTCCAGACAGTGAAGCTGAAAAAATCAAAACAGTTCAAGACGTTGTTGATTATATAGAAAAAGCAAAAGCTTAATTTTTTACTCTCTTTTTTGAGAGTAGTAAGTAATGAATAAAAAGATTTATTTATTACCTACTACTTTAAAAGGATGTTTATGAGAATAGTTGTAACTGGTATAGGAATGATAAATTCTGTAGGATTAAATAGAGTTGAAAGTTTTAATAATATTATAGCTGGAAAAACCGGTGTTGATAGAATAACCCATTTTGATCCTGAAGGTTTTGCTTCTCAGGTTGCAGGAGAAGTAAAAGGATTTGATCCAACAACAATAATGAATCCGAAAGATGTAAAAAAAGCTGATAGATTTATTCAATTTGGACTTGCAGCTGCAAAAGAGGCAATGGCTGATAGCGGACTTAGCGAATATGACAGTGACAGATTTGGTATTTCTGCTGCAAGTGGAATCGGCGGTCTTCCTGTAATTGAAAAGGCAAGTGTAATTGTTGAAACAAGAGGTCCAAGAAGAATTTCACCGTTTTTTATTCCAAGTGCATTAGTAAATATGCTTGGAGGTTTTGTATCAATTGAATATAAGTTAAAAGGACCGAATCTTGCAAGTGTAACTGCTTGTGCTGCCGGAACCCACGCAATAACTGAAGCATATAAAACAATAAAAGCCGGAATGGCAGATAAAATGATGGTAGTAGCAGGTGAAGCTTGTATATGTCCTGTAGGAGTTGGAGGATTTTCAGCTATGAAAGCTCTTTCTACCAGAAATGATGAACCTCAGAAGGCTTCTAGACCGTTTGATGCAAAAAGAGATGGTTTTGTAATGGGAGAAGGCGGTGCGTGTCTTATATTGGAAAAATATGAAGATGCACTTGAAAGAGGCGCAAAAATTTATGCTGAAATCATAGGAGTAGGTGAAAGCGGTGATGCCAACCATATTACTACCCCAGCACCAGGAGGTGAGGGAGCATACAGGGCTATGAAAATGGCATATGAAATGGCTGGGTGTCCTAAAATTGATTATATCAACGCACATGGAACTTCTACAAAATATAATGATTTATATGAAACTATGGCTATTAAAAAACTTTTTGGCTCAAAAGAAAAATGTCCTCCTGTAAGTTCAACAAAAGGTGCGACAGGGCATTGTCTGGGAGCTGCTGGTACAATAGAAGCGGTAATTACATTAATGGCTATGCAAAAAAATATATTACCTCCTACTATTAATTATGAAGAACCGGATCCAGAATGTGATTTGGATTATGTGCCAAATGAGGCAAGGGAAGCCGAAATTAATGTAGCTATGAGCAATTCTTTTGGTTTTGGTGGAACCAACGGCGTTGTAATTTTTAAAAAGGTATAATTTGGCGGTACTTGATTTTGAGAAAAAAATTGAAGAAATTAAATCACAAGTAGATATCGCTAAAATCAAAGGCGATATTCATGCTGCTGAAACTCTTGAGAAAGAACTTAAAAAAGAAATAGAAAAAACCTTTAAAAATTTATCTCCTTATCAAAAACTTCAACTAGCTCGTCATCCTGACAGGCCTCATTCCATAGATATTATTAATTTAATAATGGATGAAAAATATGAATTGCATGGAGATAGGGAATTCAGAGATGATCCTGCAATTGTGTGTTTTATCGGTAAAATAGGTGATGTTGAATGTGTTGTGATAGGAGAGGAAAAAGGTAGAAACACAAAAGAAAAAATAACAAGAAATTTTGGAATGCCTCATCCTGAAGGTTATAGAAAAGCTTTGCGTATAGCAAAGCTTGCTGAAAAATTTAATTTACCAATTCTTTTTTTAGTAGATACTCCGGGTGCATTTCCTGGAATAGGTGCGGAAGAGAGAGGTCAGAGTGAAGCGATTGCAAAAAATCTGTTTGAACTCTCACGTATAAAAACACCAACTGTTTCTGTTGTTATAGGAGAAGGCGGAAGCGGTGGTGCACTTGCTATAGGGGTTGCAGATAAATTTGCTATGCTTAAATATTCTGTGTTTAGTGTAATTTCTCCTGAAGGTTGTGCGGCAATCTTATGGGGTGATGGAAGTAAGGCTGAAGATGCTACAAAAGCCCTTAAAATTTCTGCAGAAGAACTCAAAGAACTGGGATTAATAGATGATATTATCGATGAACCGATTGAAGGTGCCCACAGGGATTATGAAACAACTGCAAAAAATATAAAAGATTATTTTCTTAAAAATATAAAAGAATTAAAAGAACTGTCCGTTAATGATTTACTTCAAAGAAGATTTGAAAAATATTTAAATTATGGAAGTTTTGAAGAAGGAAATTAATTATCTTCCACATCTTCTAAAACCAAATCCTCCTCTAAAAAATCTTCTAAATGCACGTCCCCACCCGAGACATCTGTTAAATAAGCGTCTTCCTAAATCTCTACCGTATCCGTAGCCTTTTTCAAAATTTCTATCATAGTCAATATTCCTTCCATAACTGAAACCTCTGTCATGTCCAAAACCTCTTCTATATCCTCTACAAAATCCTCTCATTTTTTTCCTTTAATTTAATTTTAAAAAATTTTTGAAAAAGGAGAAGAATTAATCTTCCCATCTTCTCCATCCGAATCCTCTACCAAATCCTCTTCCGTAACCTCTACCAAATCCACGGCCAAAACCAAAACCTCTGCCATAGCCGCGTCCTAAACCTCTACCGTATCCAAAACCTCTTCCATATCCATATTCTCTATCTAATTCATCTCTTTCAAAATCTCTGTCATAGTCAATGTCTCTTCTATAACCAAAACCTCTTCCGTAGCCATATCTTCTACCATATCCGAAACCTCTACCAAATCCTCTCATATCTTCCTCCTTAATTTGATTTAGTACATTTTCAATATTTTTTTCATCTGTTTGATAAGGAATAATTCCCTCTCTTTCAAGATTAAAAGCTATACCTTCCCCAAATTCCCTTGACACCAATACGTTTACCCCCGCTTCTGCCAAAAGTGGAGGTATTACCCTACCAGTCCCAAGCCCTCTCTCACCTTCTTTTGTGCCTTTTAAATCAATGTGTTCTTCTTGAATTTGTTTCATTATAGGATTTTCAATATAAAATTTTTCTCCTGTTTCGGTATCTATAATCAATAATCCTTTGCAAAGTCCTATATGACCTGCTATTGTTTCTTTATTGTTTGTTGGAAATGCAATTTTCATTTTCTCCTCCTTAAAAGTTTTCTATTTCTATTGCCCTGCCTTCAATCAAAGCAGTGGCAATTTTTTTTCTTGCATTATTTAATATTCTGCTAAATGTAGGTCTTGAAATTTCCATTTCTTTTGCAGCATCTTCTTGGTACATCCCTTTAAAATCAGCAAGTCTTATGGCTTCTATTTCATCTTTTGTAAGAGTTATATGTTCTAATTTATGACCAGGCATTCCACATGGTTTAAAACAGTTATGATGAAACCTACCCTGTATTCGTCTTCTGATTCTTTTTGGCATTGCTTATCCTTTGAACATATGTTCAAAGGAATTATAATAATTTTTTGAACATATGTCAAGATAAGGTTATTTGATTTTTTTAAATTCAAAAAAAGCAGGTTTTTCTTTTCCGTCTTTTGTTTTTAGGCCCCAATATTTTTCTGCTATATTAAAATAACCTTTATGTAAAGGATTGTCTATATAATTAAAATAATTTATTCCGATTAAATGAGCACTTTTTTTGAAAAGAGGTAAGAGTGAATTTAATTTTTTAATTACTTGTGTTTGGATTTTATCATTTTTATAACTTGATATTGCCAAATAAGCTAAAAATGTAGGTTTTTTATATTTTTGATAGAGATATATTGAAAAAGCCAGAGCCCTTTCAGGTGTGTTTAAAATTTCTTTTTTTTTGTTTTTTGTAACAGCTCTCATTTCCTGAAATGCAACAAAATCACTTACTCTTACGCTGTAATCAATATTTTTGGTATCATAATCCCAATTTTCATTATCCCATATTCTGTCATATATTCCAAAATCTCCGAAGCATATACCTATCTTGGTATTTTTTACTTTTTCTTTTATGTCTAATATAGATTTGGCTTGCAGGTAATCAAATTTTTTATATTCTGAAATGTTATTTTCATTGAATTCAGGATTAAAAATGATTATTTTTTCTCCATTTATTTTTTGGAGAAATTTTGAAAATTTTTTTATTGCATTTAAATAGTTGTTTTTATTTTTTTTGACAAATTCAGGTGATATATCATCTCCAAACCAGTAAAATATAAAAATTGGAGTGTAACCTTTTTTTATAAAATTGTTTATTGTTTTAGCCGGATACCAGTATTCTTTCCAATCTTTTGTAATCCATATTGAAATTGCATTTACATTAGGGAGTTCTTTTTTTAAAAAGTAACTTATGTTTTTTCTTTTTTTAAACAGACATTTTTTACTGTATGTGCTTATTGTCTTATTATGATATTCGCATACACTAAATCCTCCGACTCCTATATAAAAAGAATAGACATTAGTAATAAACAAAAATGGCAATGTTAGATAATGGATTAATTTCTGAAATTTCAACATCCATATATTCCTTGGTTTTTTTAATTATTTTTATTTTGGAATTTACAATTTCTGTAACTATTGATTTTATTTTTATATCAGGGGTGTAAATTCTTATTTTTAGATTTTTTATTGAAATTTTATTTTTATTGTTAATATTGATAACAGCTTTATTATTATAAAAAGCTGTGGATATATGAATGTTTTTTTTCCAGTAATATCTTTTAATTAAATCCATACCCTTTAAAGGCATAATGTCTTTTTTTGTTTTTAAATAATCAAAGTATGCTTTTTCAATAGCAATATTGGATTTATAACTTAAAAGGTGGGTATGAACACTTAGGGTATAAATAGTATTTATTTTGGTTAAAAAATCTGTTTCATATATTATTCTTTTTAAGATTTTGGTTTTATCCCAGTCAAGCTGTACCAAATAAAGATAATCGTCTGTACCGTGTCTTGGAATAGTTACAATTCCTTTATATTCTTCTTTTGGCAGTAAATAAGGTTTTTCTTTTTCCATAACATACTTATATCCCCCTTTTATTAATAAATTTATCATTGTTTTGTCGATTTCTTCTCTTGGTGGTCTGAATCCGTAAATTTTTTTGTTTATAATTTTTTCTAAAATCTGTTTGGAACCAATAGTTTCTTGTTTATATTTTTCTAATGTAGTTCCTACTATTTTAGTATGTGAATAACTGTGGGAGCCTATTTCAACATTGGAAAATTTACTTTCCTTTTTTGTGATTTCTGGATATTCTTCAGCAAGTTTTGCTACACAAAACATTGTAACGTTAATGTCATATTTGTTCGCAAGAGTTGCAAAGTTAAGTCCGTAAGGATATTCATATTCTGTGTCTTCTGAAATGAATACGGCCTTTTTATAGTCTATATACGGATAAATGGATACTGTAATAGGATTTTTGAAATAATTAATAATATTATTTAATATAAAGTTAAAATCGTTATTATTCAAATCTAACAATACATAAAGGGGAAAATTAAAATATAGCCAGTTTCCCTTCATATATTTCCCATGCCATACCGCTCCATCTTCATAAAAATCTAAAAGTTTGTTTGTGTCTAAATCCATTAAGGTGGAAGTGATTGCCCAGTTTGTATATACAAAATCTGGAATTTTTGATGACCTAAAAACAGGTATTATATCCCCTCCGTATAATGCCGAATCAATTCTATGAGCTTTTGTAGATGAAAGTATAAAAGGAGATAAAACTTTGGGTACCAAGAAAGGTGAATTTTTTTTTGAAATACCTTCCTTAATGTATTTTAATTTTGTAATTTCCTCTATTCTTTTGGCTTTTACTAATTTATTGTTATCCATATATCCAAAATGATAATTAAAAATAATATTTCCTCCGTTTGCTAAAAATTGTTTTATTATATTAAACTCTTTTTTACTGATTGAAATAATATCAGGTAATATTATTATAGAGTTTTCAGGAATATTTTTTATATCTTCAATATTGATTATTTTGCTTTTTATATTTGCCGTTAGGAATTTGTTTTGAAGTTTTATTATATTGTCTTTATAATTGTCTAAAATCCCAATATCCAAAAAATAATCATTGTTTGTATTTGAATTAATTATATATATATCAGTTTTTTCTTTGTTATTGAAAAATGAAAAGTTTAATTTGTTTTTAGGAAATACTTGATAAAAGAAATATCCCATGAAAATTACCATTAAAAGAAGAAAAAATATTATCATCACATCATATTTCAGTCTATTCAAAGAATACATATTCTCCTCCGATTTCATCTAAAATTTCTTCATATAATTTTTTTTTGTTTATATTTTTTTTACTTGCCTCTCTTTTTTTATATAAAAAATATGCAAGTACACCAAAAACCAAAGTTAGTATTGTTATTACTAAAATTAACATTGATAAAAAAGCCAAAAGATTCATATTCTCCCTTTCCTCTCCAATTTTCCCCAACTCATTTCAATTCCAAACCATTCTTCTATTGTAGCTAAAATTTTAGCAATATTTATTATTGTAATAAAAAATAATCTGTAAAATACCGCATAAAACATTAAACTTAAATCTTCTCCCGTTACAAGCAGACAATAAAACGCTCCCGCCATATCTACGATTGTAAACATTAACCACCAGTAAAAAATTAAAATACTGACTCCTGATGTTAGAGCTAAATAAATTATAAATATATTTGTCCATACATCGATAAATGGCCAGAAAATACCTTCAAAAAGCATATACCATAACGTTATTGAAGCTGCGGGATTAATTTTAAAATGCCATAATAAGTGTTTGTGTTTTTTTATGGATTGTAAAATCCCTCTTGTCCATCTATATCTCTGTTTTATTAAATCAAGTAAATTTTCAGGTGCTTCAGTATAAGCTACTGCATCGCTTTCAAAATCAATTTTATATCCTTTAGCGATAAGTTTTAATGTAACATCACAATCTTCTGCAAATGTATCGTCATCATAAAGTCCAACTTCATACAAAGCTTCTTTTCTAAACATTCCGATGGGGCCGGGGATTATATTTACAAGTTTAACTAATGCCTGACCGTTTCTTATCATATTAAGTCCCTCAATATATTCAAGGGCCTGTAATTTAGTTATTAGATTTACTTTATTTGCCACAAATACACTGCCCGCAACAGCAGCTATATCTGGATCTGTAAAATATTTTTGCATAAGTTCGACTGCATTTTTTTCAAGCTTTGAATCCGCATCAACTACCATTATTATTTCGCCAGTGGAATTTTTTATTCCCATATTAATAGCACTGGCTTTGCCTCCGTTAGGTTTTTTTATAGGTATTACCGGTTTATTGTATTTATTGTGTATAAATTTTGAAGCAATTTTATATGTATTATCTGTGCTACCATCATCTACAACAATTATTTCCATATATGGGTAGGTTTGTTTTAGGAGTGATTCGATAGATGAAGCAATTACCGCTTCTTCATTATATGCAGGTATAATTACAGAAACTTTATGATTGATAATATTTTCAAATTCTCCTTCATCAGCTGTTTTAAATATTGTTTTTAACATTGAAAAAAATAGCATTATCATATATCTGAGCAATACCAAAGAAGTAAAAAACAAAATTATTCCATAACCTATTTTTGCAAAAATATTGTTTATTAAATAAAAATCCCTGTAAAAAAAATACATTATTATTCCAAGCAGTACAATTAATAAAATAGTTATTAAAAAAACAGTAAAATCTTTCACCAGTCTTTCCCTATGGTAAATATACATTCATAAAAATTATAATTATTAGAAGAGAAATTTTTAGAAGAGTTACTGTATTTACAACCCAATCTACTGTAAAAAGAATCAAAATTTATTGTATCAATCCATCCGCCTATTTCATATAGTTTTATTCTGTCCCAAAAACTATAACCTATTCCGGCTTTTGCAACTAAATGTAAATATTTTGAGATATTATTATTGTATTTTATACCTATTATGTTGTTATCAATTTTATTAGGGGAATAATAACACTCAGACTGTTTTGAGTTAAACTGATACCATCCTGAAAAATATATGTTAATCGGTTTTAAATATAATATGTCAGTGTCTATTTGGGGAGTAAACACACTGTTTCCATCGTCAATTTTTTCATAAGCTATTGAATACCATAATTCTTTATGGTTAGAGTAATTGTAATTGGTAATTTCTGCTTTTAATCTTTTATGTTTTGAGGCACATATCGTTTTTCTTGAATATACGAGATTACGTTTATTTAAATTAAATAAAAAATAAGGAAATCTATAACTTAAATCCCATCCGATGGAGTTTGTTCCGCTGTTATCTTTAAAAACATCCATTGTCAATCTGTTTTTTGTAAATCCCATTCCTGTATCATTTCCACTTTTTTGAGCGTTTTTTTCATAAATTTTATACCACCTGTGAAATAAAAAAATGTCAAAATTTTTAAAACTTCTTTTATATTGTAAATAATGAGTCAGCATTTTTGTTTGTTGATTGTCTTTAAAATAATCTAAATTATAAATCAGATGATTTTTATAATAACTGTAATTTAACAAATCTGAAGAAAGAATTTTGTTTATTTTCGCTTTATTGATGCTTTTTAATTTTATATATTGATAATTTAAAGTTTGATTTTCTTCTACCAGCTTTTTTTTTGAAGTTAATTTAATCGGAGAACTCAAATTGGATTCGTTTAAATATTTTGATATATTTTCTTCGATTGTTTGAATATTTTGTGTATTGTTAAAGTTGTTAATATTTTCATTAATTACTTTTTGGGGATTAAAAGGTTTTTTTTTTAAATTTTTTAAATTTTCATATATATATTTTTCTAATGAGTCATTTTTATTATAAGGGATATATTTTCCGGCTTTCCATTGTTCTTTTATAATTTTGCAATTTGTTTTATTGTTACATTTGATCCATAAAGTTTTGTAACCTTTGTCTTTTTTGTTTTTTGATGCATATGTCTGAAAAAATTTTACAATATAAATATTTTTTTCTTTTTTAATTAAAACAGGATCATAAATACCAACGCTTATAAACCATGCATTTTTAAATATATTTTGTTTTCTTAATTTCCAATAAATATTGTTTTTTATTTTTTTGTCATAAAAAGAGGAGTATTTTTCAAAATTCATACTCTCCCAGGCTTTTTTCCATTGTTCTAAAAAGTTTTTTAAGAAGTTTGGCAAAGGTTTTGGTAAAGAAGATAAAATTTCTTTGTATATTTTTTTTGCTTTATCAATTTGTCCGGATTGTTGTAAGTTATAAGCATAGTGATATTTTGTTAAATTATCATTTTTATACCACATTAAAAGAAAAAATTCACCTGCTGCTTTTTTATACTCTTTATTATATTCCAATGTATAAGCATATTTTTCCCTGACATTATAATCATTTGGGTTTAATATCAAATAATTTTTGTAATAATCGCCCGCAGTTGCATAAAAACCGTTAAAATATGCCCTGTCTCCAAATACAAGAAGTTCTTTTGACTTGTTGTTAAAGTATTCATCAATTGTTGCAGCGGAAGATGAATTTACAAATCTAGGGTTTATTTTTAAAATTTTTGCTTTTAAAATAACAGCATCTTCATAATTAGGATATTTTTTTAATATATCATCAACAACTGAAAGAGCTTCCCTGTTGAATCCATACCAGTAATATCTTTTAGCCAAATCCAAATATGCTTCTTTTGTATTTTTCATATTTGCATAATATTCTAAATATCCGAAAGCTTTATAATAGTTTTTAAGTGCTAGGTAAATATCTCCCAATGTTTTATATGTTTCTATTTTTTCAGGATGAAGTTTCAAATATTTTTCATAAAATTGTGCAGCTTTTTTATAATTTTTGTCTTGATAATATAAATCGGCCAATTTTAAAATAACTTCTTCACTAGGATTTTTTAAATAAATTTTTTCATATTTTTTTATTAGGGGTTTGACATTTCCGCTTAAAATCATTAAAGCTTCTTTTACTTCTTCATCATCAGGGTTTTGTTTTAAAAGTTTTTCAAAAATTTTTTTAGCTTTTTCTTTTTTGTCTTGCCACATGGCTATAAATCCAAGCATTTTTAAAGCTTCATATTTTTCTTGAATATTACCATTGTCATATACATCGCTTAAATAAACTATTGCTTTATCATAATTTCCATCCCATGCAAATATTTTACCAATAAGCAGTTTTGCTTTAACTGAATTTAAATTTCTTAAATATTTTAGAGCCTGTTTTGTATCACCGTTCCAGGTAAGAACTTTTGCAAAAAAGATTTTTGCATTGTCATCTGTAGGATTGTTTTTTATGTATTCTTCCATTAATTTGTAGGCTTTTTCTTTGTCTTCATTGTATAATGCATAAAAAAGAGGTTGTAAATTTTTAAAGGTAGGTTCTTTTTTGTAATTTTCATATAATTTTTTAATGTATTCTTCTTTTAGTTTATTAAGTTTTTCTTCATATTCTTTAACTATTGGATTATTTCCGTTTCTTTTCAGATAAAAGAGTAATTTTTTTGCATTTTCTATATCTTTATTGATTAAATATATATCTAAAAGTTTTTTTGCATATTCTAATTTACCGGTAGAATAATATAAAATTTTAAAATATTTTTCGGCTTCTTTTAATTTCCCCATATAATAGTAGTCATATGCTTTTATTTCATAAACATCTACATTTTTTTTATCTTTTACAAAATTTAATAAGTATAATGAATCATTATATTTACCTTCCCACATATATACTCTAGCAATTTTTAACAAACTTTCATCTTTTAAAGTATCAATTTTTTTATAGCTTTTATAAGCTTCAAAAAAATTTAGAAGTTCTTTATATTTTTGTTTATCATAAAGGTCTTTAATTTTTTGATTTGCATTGGTGGTTTTAAATTTTATGATATAAAGAAATTGTTTTGCATATTTGTTGTTTTTGTCTTTTTTTAATACATCATTTATGTACTTTAAAGCTTTTGTTTCATTTTTGTCTATATAATATTTTATTAATACCAACCTGTTATTAATATCATCAGGATTGGAAGTAACTTCTTTTTCCAAAGATGAAATGTTTATATCAATGGCAAATAAAAAAGTTCCTATTAATAAAATAATTCTTTTCATTTGCATATATCCTTTTTTTCCGGCCATTCTATTGCTTCAATTATTTCATATTCGTTTTTGTTGAGATTGAATTTGTTTTTTAATCTGTTTTCAAAAAATATTTTTGTTACATCAATTAGAATTATACAGGTAAATTTTTCAGATTTAAAAATAAAATCATGCATTCTTAGTTTTTTTTCGATATTATTGATTTTTTTGTTTAATTTAATGATTGAAAAATATATCTTTTCGTTGTATAAATTTTTAATGATTTCATTTAAATTTTTTGATGACATTATCTGTTTTAACGCAGGCAGTTTTTGTATAATTTTTGTATAAAAATAATTGTTTGTTGCTTTTTCCAATATAAAAATATATTCTTCTAAATTAAAAATTTTAGGTATTATTTCATAACATCCTAAATAGTTGATTTCCATTTTGTCTTCTGTTCTTATAAAATCTTTGTTTATAAAGTAAATAATTTTAGAATTAAATTTGTTTTCTTTTACCAAATTACAAACTGTTCTATCAGGTCTTTCTTCTCCAGTCTGATATATGATAAGATCGGGATTTTGCATAATTTTACTTAATACTTCTCCAATAGTTTTGGCAAATAATAAATCAAAATATTTTTCAAAAAGATATTTGTGTAATTTTATAAAATATTCATCTTTGGAAATTATCAGCATTTTCGGTTTTGTTTTTATTGTTATATTTTCATTTCTTTGTGTATTGTCTTTTAATTTTTCTAAACTGAAATTTTTTAGTGAAAAAAAATATTCATAACTTTCCAGAGGATATATTGAATTTTTAATAATTATTTTTCTCAAATTGTTTTCGTTTTTTATTAAGAAAGTGATATCAGTATAATTTTCACTGAATTTACTAATAACCGAATCAATATCTGTAGTGATAAAAAGTTTAAAATTAAGAGTGTTTTTTAAATTAATTAAATTTTCTATAAAAGTTTTTGCATATTCAAATTCTATTTCGCTAAACATTAAATCAGGTCTGTGAAAAATTAAAGTATCGGGTTTTTTATCATTGATTAATTTGTTTAAATCCTCTGTCAGTAAATCAAAACCGTAAGATGTTTTTATATTTTCCCAATTGCTTTTTAAAGAATATAATTGAATGTTTTGGAATATTTTTTGAAAATTATTATTTTGTGTGTTTTTTAAATTATCTAATCGTTTTTGAATTATGGATTTATTTATAGTGGATATTAATAACGGATTGTTTATATTTAATTTATTTAGCATAAAAAGTGAAAAAGTAAGTTTTCCTGATTTGCTATTACCTTCTATAAGTGAAAAATCCGATTTTTTAATCGCTTCTATCAACTGCATTTATTTTCCTTGTATTAATAATTCCGGTTTTAATTTGAGAAGTAATTTTTCTGCTATTTTATCATTTTTATTTTCCAATATTTTGTAGAGATAGTTTTTAGCCTTTTGAATATCGTTTAATTTTATATATGTTTTAGCAAGTAAGAGGTTAATTTTATAATTATCTGTATTTTTAGGCAAAATATTTATTATTTTTTTATAATTTTTTGATTTGAAATAAAATTCTGCTAATAAATATAAAGTTTCATTGTTTTTTGCAATTTCACACGCTTTTTTTGCATATAAAATTCCATTGTTGTTATTTTCTTTCAATAAAATCGTTCCGTATAAATAATATGGTTTATAAGAGATATTGTTTATAGTTTTAATGGATTTTTGCAAATATCTTTTAGCAGTGAGAATATCATTTTGTTTATATGCTTCTAAAGCCTTGTAATAATTTATTAAAGAAATAAAGGTAAATTTTTTAAAAGGAGAATATAAATTGTCTTTAATGGCTTGAATTTTACCATACCATCTGCCATCAGGTAAATTATCTAATGTAATTATTTTTTTATCGGTATCAATTTCTTTAATAGTTGAAATATTATTATTTTTTAGCAAGTAAATTCTAAAGTTTTTATATATAGACTGCCAGGCTATTTTGACAATTTTGCCAGATTTTATAAAAATTTTTTCAACTTTTTTTGGAAGAGGTACTATTTTTAATTTATTTGAAACAACTAAACCTTTGTTTTTAGGAATTATAAAATTTTTCGCCTTTATTTTTCCGTTAAATACACTTACGCTAGTTTCTTTTTTTACATTTGTTTCAAATTCTGTTCCTAAATTTTTTAAACTTATATAAGGAGAGATAACTTTTATTTTATTTCCGTTTGTTTTGATATATGTATCAGCTCTTGATATGATAATTTTTGTTTTAAATTTATTAGAAAAAAGATTTTTATATGCTTTAATTTTATATTTATCATTTATATAACTTTTTATAAAAACTCCGTTTTCAAGCATTGCAATTTTTATATTGCCATTAGTTTTATATTTAATATTTTGAGGGAAAAAGCAAAAAAAATAATTTATGATAAGAGAAGATATGAGTATAAATGAACTCATGGCTAATGTCAATTGTTGTATTTTTATTTTTTTAGCAATTTTGGGCAGTAGAATATAAAAAGAAGTGCCTTTGTTTTTTTCACTTTCAAAATATATTTTTCCACCTAATGTTTTAATTACGGCTTTTACAAAATTAAGTCCAATTCCGCTTCCTGTTTTATCTGTTGTAAAATATCTTTTAAATATTTCTTTTTGTTCTTCTTTTGATATACCTATGCCGGTATCTTTTATGGTAATTAAAAAATTTTTTTCATTCTCGTCTATGAGAATAATAATTTTTCCGTTTTGTTTATTATATTTTATTGCATTATGAAGAATATTGTATATTGCTTTTTTTAACCATTTTTCATCTGCTTTTATACAAGCGTCTTTTTTTGTAAAATAAATGGTTATATTCTTTTTTTCAGTTTCTGTTTGCAGCTCGTTTATAACTTTTTCTATTAAATCACCTAAGTTTATATTTTTATAATTTAAAAATCTTTCTTTTTTGTATTGATCTAATTCAAGATAATCTAATACCAAATCAATTGATTCTTCTGTTGTAATGGAAATTTTTTGAAGGATGTCTTTTTCTTTTTCGGGAGAGAGTTTTTTGTTTAAAAGTAAAAAAAGATTAAATTTTATACTGAATAATTTGTTTTTTAAATCATGAAAAAATACTTTAGCTAATGAATCTTTTTTTACCTTAAACAAAATTATCCTTTAGGGCTTTTTCAAAAATATTATAATATAAATTTATGATATTTAAATGATATTTAAGTTATATTTAATTTATAGCCTATTTCTCTTTTTGATATTATTAAATCTTTTTTCCCCAATTTTTTTCTTAGTCTTTTAACCAAAGCCGCTATCGTATTATCCGGTACATATTCATTCCATATATGAAGTGCGATTTCTGCAGTAGATAAAAATCTGTGTTTATTTTTTAATAATACTTCTAAAAGCATAGATTCTTTATGTGTTAATTCAATATTCTCATTGTTAATTATAAGCTCTTTGGTGTTTTTGTCATAAAAAATACCAGAATCAATTTTAATACGATTTAAATTATATAATTTTTTGATTCTTATTAAAATTTCTTCAGGTTCGAAAGGTTTTTTAATAAAGTCATCAGCACCTAAATTATAAGCCGTTTTTATGTTTTTTATATCACTGTGAGAGGATATTATAATAATTTTACCTTTGTCAATTAAATTTCTTTTTTTCATTTCTTCTAAAAAATTTCCGTCACCTAGTGCTATGTCAGCTATTATTACATTATACGTATTATCGTCTTTTAAAAAATCTTTTAAATTATAAAAAGAATATATTTTATATCCTTCCATCTCAAGCAGTGTTGAAATGGCATCATTTAAAAAAGTTTCATCCTCAATTACTGCTATTTTCATTAACCCCTTTTATCCTTTCCAATTCATTTGCCAGGTATTTGGCAGTATAACTTATATCTTTATATTTTTTGATTATATCTGCAATCGCCCCTGCTGCAATTACTCTTCCCCCCTTACTTCCGCCTTCAGGCCCCATATCGATAATATAATCGGCATTTTTTATAAAATCTAAATTATGTTCAATTACAATTACACTGTTTCCCAAATCCACAAGATGGGATAATACTTTCATTAAATTGTCTATATCTGCAAAATGAAGTCCGGTTGTAGGTTCGTCTAAAATATAAAGAGTGTTTCCTGTATCGCGTCTAGAGAGTTCTTTTGCAAGTTTTATTCTTTGGGCTTCTCCGCCGCTTAGGGTTGTGGCGTTTTGTCCAAGTGTTATATATCCAAGTCCCACATCTTTTAAGGTTTGCAGTTTCTGTTTTATTTTTGGAATTTTTTCAAAAAATTCATACGCTTCATCCACGCTCATTTCAAGAACGTCTGCAATTGATTTGCCCCTGTATTTAATTTCAAGGGTCTGTTCGTTGTATCTTTTCCCGCCACATGCCTCACATGTTACCATTACATCAGGCAGGAAGTGCATTTCTATTTTTATCTGACCCTCACCTTTACACACCTCACATCTTCCTCCCTTTACGTTAAAACTGAATCTTCCCGGAGTATATCCTCTAAGCTGGGCTTCCGGGGTTGATGCAAAAAGACTTCTTATATCATCAAATACGCCTGTATAGGTTGCAGGATTGCTTCTTGGTGTTCTTCCAATCGGGCTTTGGTCAAGATAGATTACTTTATCAAGTTTTTCAAGGCCGTTAATTTCTACGCCTTTTACTTTGTTTATTTTTTTTGCGTGATTTAGTATTTCCCTTGCTACCGGAAGCAGTGTTTGAAGAATAAGTGAGCTTTTTCCACTACCGCTTACACCCGTTACACATACAAGGTTTCTCAGAGGGATTTTGACATTCAGGTTTTTAATATTATGGATATTTACATTCTTAGCTTCTATCCATTCATTTTGAGGGCGGTTTTTTTGATAATTTATATCTTTTTCATAACGAAGATATTTAGCGGTTTCAGTATCACTTTTAAGAAGCTCTTCTACATTTCCGCTAAATACGACTCTTCCTCCTTCTTTTCCGGCTTTTGGTCCTATATCCACAATATAATCTGCATTTAGGATTGTTTCCCTGTCGTGTTCTACTACAATTACGGTGTTTCCTCTGTCTCTTAGATTTTTGAGGGTATTTATGAGTTTCATTGTATCTCTCTCGTGCAGTCCGATACTTGGCTCATCGAGTACATACATAACGCCTGTGAGTCCGCTTCCAATCTGGCTTGCTATTCTGATTCTTTGGCTCTCACCCCCGCTTATTGTCCTTGCGTCCCTGTGAAGTGTAAGGTATCCAAGCCCCACATCCACAAGGAAAAACAGTCTTTCTTTTATTTCTTTAATAATAGGGGCTGCAATCATTTTATCCTGATTGCTTAAATACTCAAAATTTTTTTCATTATTGAAAAATTTATAAGCATCTTCTATAGGCATTGAAATAATTTCGGCAATAGTTTTTTGGGCAACTTTAACTGCCAGGCTTTCTGGTTTTAGTCTGTATCCAAGACACACAGGACATGTGCTTTCGCTCATAATGTCGCTTATATCGTCTTTATACAAATCAAGGGCTATCTGTTTAAGCCCCGGCCATGGTTTTGAAATTTTATGTTTTCCATACATAAAAGTTATATCATAAGCGGTACCGTTTAAAATAATTTTCTTTTGAAGTTCGTCAAGTTCGTAAAAACTTTTATTCATATCAATGCCGACTTCCGCACATAAGGCTTTAAAAAATTCCTGATAATATTTTTTATTAAATCCCCAAATAAGAGGGATTCCTCCTTTATTTAGGGGTTTGTCTTTTATAACTTTTTCAATGTCAAGTGAATATACAACCCCAAGTCCGTCACATTTAGGACATGCGCCTTTGGGGGAGTTGAATGAAAAAGAGGTGGGTTCTAGTTCTTCAAAACTCACCTTACATCTGAAACATGCTTTATGTTCGCTGTAATGTATAAAATCTCTCTCAAGGTTTAATTCTTTTGCGTTTAATATTTCCACTTCAACTTCACCGTAGCTTTTATTAAGGGCTTTTTCCACAGCTTCCGCTATTCTTGTTTTGTTTTCCTCTTTTACGATCACCCTGTCAATGACCGCTTTTATTGTGTGTTTTTTTGTTTTTTTAAGTTCAATCTCTTCATCAAGTCTTACCAGCACTCCGTCAATATATGCCCTGATTATCCCCTCTTTTCTTAGTTTTTCTAATAAATCGTTAAATTCTCCCTTTTTTTCTTTTACAATAGGGGCATAAATTATAATTTTTGCCCCCTGAGGCAATTTTAAAATTTCATTTATGATATCCTGAGGAGTCATTTGAGTTATTTTATCTCCACAAATATGACAGTGCTGTATGCCTATTCTTGCATATAAAAGTCTTAAATAGTCATATATCTCGGTTACAGTTCCGACAGTGGAGCGCGGGTTTTTTGAAGTTGTTTTCTGGTCTATTGCAATTGCGGGTGTCAAACCTTCAATTTTATCGACATCAGGTTTTTGAGCCTGGTTTAGAAACTGTCTTGCGTATGAACTCAAACTTTCAATGTATCTTCTTTGTCCTTCTGCGTATAATGTATCAAATGCGAGGGTGGATTTTCCGCTTCCTGAAAGACCCGTGAAGACTATAAGCTTGTTTTTTGGTATTTCCAAATTTATATTTTTTAAATTGTTTTCCCTTGCACCAATTATTTTAATTTTATCCATTCAACTCCTTTAATTTTTCCATTTTTTTATCCCAGTTCTATATTCCATATGGCAAATAAAAATACAAACATTTCAGTGGCATACAGTTTCCATTTTGGCTGGGGTTTGTAAAGTTCCCCTTTAATTTCTATATATTCAGAATAAGTAAGAGTCGAAAACATTCTTTTTATAACTGTATCAATGTAATCATCTTTGTCGTCAGTTTTTAAGGTTATAAAGATATGTCTGTATATTATAAACATTTCAATTGTTGCAAGTATAATAAGTGCAATATCAACAATATGAAGCAAACCAATTTGGATTATAATTATTTCAACTATATAAAATATTATAATGTAAGCCAGTATTGGATGATGGTTTCTTAAATAATAAAGTGCAAACAGTTTATCAGCAGCACTTTTAATTTTAAAACTCTCAAGTATGTAAATTCTGAAAGCTATAAGTAAAAAAACGATTATTTCGGTTATTAATTTTAAATCCATAAAATTCCTTAAAAATATAATTTATATACCATTGAAAGAAACACCCCGATATACCAGATAAGTAAAAGTTTTTTATGATGTTTCGGGTGTAATTTATGATATGCCCTTATCCCGAAATATGTCCCAATCAGACTTGCAATTCCTATAGTAAATCCTATTGTATAATTTATATGACCCGCCAGACTTTGGGAAATAAAACCCGAAACAGAAGAAAATACCACAAAAAACAGACTAAGACTCACGGTTGTTTTTAATTTGTATTTTAAAAAACCTACTAAAATAGGGGTTATTAAAATAGCTCCTCCCACTCCCACACTGATTGCAATCATTCCTACAAACATACCTATGAAAAACAGTTTTTTATTATCAATTGGTGGTTCGTATTGCGGTTCTTCCACCGTTATAAAAAATCTCACTATTGCTATAAATACTAAAGTTAAGAAAATTAATCCCAAAATTTCTTTTGGTGTATATTTTACAATAAGTCCGCTTAGCATTGCCCCGAGGGCTCCTCCTATACCAAGAGAGAGGCCGTTTTTTATTTTAAGAAGGCCTCTTTTGTAATTTAAATAGCTTCCATAAATAGAGCTCATCATCATTTGTGTTACACTGATTCCTATGGCTTCTTTTAATGGAAATCCTAAAAACAAAAGGGTTGGTACAAGTATAGTCCCGCCACCAATCCCAAAAAATCCGCTTGCAAAGCCTGTAAAAATTCCAGCTATTATCGCACTTATCAAAATATTCCTTTTTTTGATAAAATTATATCTAAAAGGGGCGCACTATGATTGAAATTATAAAGAAGAGTGTTGAAAACTATCTTTCATCACTTGAAGCAGATTTTAGCGAGTGTCGGGATGAAAATATAAACGGATATGTCAGTAAAATTGAAATTAAAGGTGATAAAAAGGCTGATATTTATATTGTGGTTCCAAGAAAAAAGTTAGAATATATATCTGAGTATTGGTTTGGCGATAAAAATTTTAATGAAAAAGATTTGACAAATGAAATTGCAAATCTGATTATAGGAAATGCCAAAATTGTGGGTAGTAGGGAAAATGTGAATTTTAATATTTCTACCCCGGAATTTTTAGGTGAATATAAAAATAATATTGATTTTGACGATGTTTTATCCTTTAAGTATAAAGATGTCTGTTTTTATATTTTGTTTAAGGAAAAATAATGGAAAATTTAAATGAAGAAAGAATTGATGAGTTAATACCTGATTATAGGCATTTATTAGATACGGAAGTAGTGTTTGAAAGTGATCTGGGCAGGGTTGAAATGACTCTCAGGGATATTTTAAATTTGCAAAAGGGAAGTGTGATTGATTTAAATAAACCAGCAGGTGAGAGTGCGGAAGTTTATATAAACGGCAGAATTATAGGAAAAGGTGAAGTAATGGTGTATGAAAAGAATTTGGCTATAAGAATTAATGAAATACTTGATGCAAATTCTTTAGTATATTACTTGACAAAGGAAAAATAGTGAAAAAATTAGTTTTTTTATTTTTAGTGTGTTTAATTTACGCCGCCAATTTAATTGATGTAAATTTTTTTGAAAGTAAAAATAAACTTGATATTCTTTTTTCATTGGACAATAAATTTAATGGAAAAATAATAAAAATAAATAATAATAAATATCTGATCAGAAATATAAAATGTGACAAGGAAATAGAAAAAAATTTTAATAATTTTTTTATTCATTCCGTAATTATTGCCCCTGAGAAAGACGGAGTTTTATTGGAAATTATTTCAAATAGAAAATATTCTGTTTCAATTGCCCTTACCCCTGATGGCTATGGTATAAGGGTGAGGGTAAAATCTGATGAAATAATTAAAAATTCCCTGCCACCTATGCCCAAAGAGAAATTTTCTTATACTAGATATTTTATTGTAGTTGCAATTTTAATTATTTTGGCTATAATCCTTCTTTTTATAAAAAGAAGAGGTTTAAATGCAAAACTTCCTGCTTTGAAAAAAGATATGAAAGTTTTATCCCAAAAATTTATAGATGCAAAAAATAAAGTAGTTTTATTTGAATATCAAAACAAAAAATATTTAATGTTAATAGGTAATACAAATCTTCTTTTGGATGTTTTTGATGAAAATTTTAAACCACCGAAAAATGAAATTGAATTTGATGAAATGTTAAAACTCAATAGTAAAATAGATGAAATAGAAAAATATATTCAAAAAGCTGATAATATAAAGGAGTTAGATGAAAGAATTTGATGTTATAGTGGTTGGCGGCGGTCATGCAGGAATAGAAGCGGCCAACGCTGCGGCAAGAATGGGAAAAAGAACGCTTTTACTTACTATGCTTGTAGAACAAATCGGAGCCCCAAGCTGTAACCCCGCAATCGGAGGGCTTGCTAAAGGGCATTTGGTAAAAGAAATTGACGCTCTTGGAGGGCTTATGGCATTGGCTACCGATAATGCGGGAATTCAATTTAGAGTTCTTAATGAAAACAGGGGACCGGCTGTAAGAGGAAGCAGGGCTCAGATTGATATGGACAGATACAGAATATGGATGAGGACGGCTCTTCTTAATACTCCAAATCTTGAAATGGCCCAGGAGATTGTAGATGAAATTTTGGTAAAAAACGGAAAAGTTGTAGGTGTTAAGACAAATCTTTTGAATGAATACAAAACAAAAACATTAATTCTAACCACCGGTACATTTATGAGGGGGCTTATGCATTTTGGACCTGTTAAACTTGAAGGTGGTAGATTTCACGAACTTCCGGCCAAAAAAATTTCAAAATCACTGGAAAATCTTGGATTTAAGCTTGAGAGACTAAAAACAGGAACGACTGCCAGAATTGATGCAAGAAGTATTGATTTTTCAAAAATGGATTTGCAGCCGGGAGATGAAAATCCAAAGCCTTTTTCATTTAGAACCGATAAAAACACATTCAATCCCGAGCAGCTTCCATGTTACATAACATATACAAACGAGACGACTCACGATATTATTAAAAGCAATTTTCACAGGGCACCTCTATTTACCGGACAGATTGAGGGAATAGGGCCGAGATACTGCCCGAGTATTGAAGATAAACTCAATAAATTTCCGGATAAAGAAAGACATCACGTATTTGTTGAGCCTCAGACAAAAGAGGCGACTGAATATTATTTAAACGGGCTTTCAACTTCGCTTCCGATGGATGTGCAGGATGCATTCATCCATTCAATTCCGGGACTTGAAAATGCAAAAATAGTAAGATACGGATATGCAATTGAATATGATTTTATCCAGCCTACAAACCTTAAACATTCACTTGAAACAAAAGAGATTGAAGGTTTGTTTTTCGCAGGTCAGATTAACGGGACCACCGGATATGAAGAAGCGGCAGCTCAGGGTATAATGGCCGGGATTAATGCGGCGCTTAAAGTTGAAGGAAAAGAGCCTGTGATTTTTAGAAGGGACCAGGCCTATATCGGTGTTTTAATTGATGATTTAGTTACAAAAGGAACAAACGAACCTTACAGAATGTTTACAAGCAGAAGTGAATACAGACTGCTTCTTAGAGAAGATAATGCAATTTTAAGGCTTGCAGATTACGGATATGAACTTGGACTTCTTGATAAACAGACATATGGGAGGGTATTGAAACTAAGAGAAGAAATAGAAAAAGGCCTTAAAATTCTAAATTCCACTTTTGTAACTCCAAATAAAGAAGTTAATGCTAAGCTTGAAAGTCTTGGGGAAGAGAAAATCCAAAATAAAATGGAAATTAGAAAAATTGCAGGAAGACATACATTTAATAAAGAAAAATTATTAGAAATGTTCCCTGAATTTAAAGAATTCAGTGATGAAGCCCTGGAGCAGATTTTAATAGAAGCAAGATATCATCACTATATTGAAAGACAAAAAGCCCAGGTCGATAAAATGAAAGAGATGCTAAGCGTTAAAATTCCAGAGGATTTTGAATATAGAGGGATTCCGGGACTTAGCCGTGAAATTGTAGAAAAACTTGAAAAATATAGACCTACAACTTTATTTCAGGCAAGTGAAATTAGCGGTGTGACACCTGCAGCAATTGATATTTTGCATATGTATATAAATATGAGGAGAAAAAAATGAATTATTTATATGTTTACACCGCTGATGATAAAAAATTCGATAGACTTGATAAAATGGCGGATGTGGCAAAAAATTTAGAGGATTTTGTATTTGGGGTAAATGATATTGAAAGTATTGTTTATTTAAAAGAAAAATACGGTTTTAAAGCCATGAATGTGGATGCCGTTATTGATGTTTTAAATGCCTGCACTCAGGATGATGTTATTTATTTATGCACACCTGAAGATAATACAATAGTTAAAGCCAGTTTTAATAATGTCAAGGAGATATGTAATGAATAATAATGAAAAACCGTTTAATTTTTGGCTTTTTATGGGAGGAATGTTTATAGGGCTTTTGGTTTTAACTTCTATTGTGGTAGGGATTCCTTATCTTCTTTCAAAATAATAGAAAATCTGCTTCCTTTTTTCTTTTGGCTTTCTATGTTTAAAGAGAAATTGTGCATATCAAGAATTTTTTTTGTAATATAAAGTCCAAGTCCTAGAGAATTATCCCAGTCGTTTTTTGCAATCCTGTAAAATTTTTTTGTAATTAAATCCAACTTTTCTTTTTCTATTCCTATACCTTTATCAATAACTTCTAATTTATTTTCATTTAAGTTTATTGTTACTTTATCTTTTGAATATTTTAATGCGTTTGATATAAGGTTTGAAATTGCTATTTCTATTAAATTCCTGTCTGCAGTTATTGTTACAGGCTTTAAATTTAAAATAATTCTTTCTTCATCAAATGATTTTATAAGTTCTTTTATCAGAGAATCTAATCCGATATTTTGAAAATCAGGTTTTAATTTTTGATTTTCAAGTTTTGTGACTAAATAGAGTCTGTCGATGAGTTCGGAGAGTCTAGCCGAATTTTTATGTATTTTTTCAAGAAATTTTTGATTGGTTTTTTCATCTAGCCTATTTACAAGGATTGTTTCAATATAACCGTTGATTATGGAAATAGGATTTTTAAATTCATGGGAAATGGCGGAAATTACATCGTCTTTAAATTCATTTATTTTTGCAAGTTTTTTGTTTTCTAATTCCAGTTTTTTAATCTGTTTTTTTAATTTTTCTATCTCTTTTTTTTTATTTTTACAAAATAAGTTTTTAATTTTGTTTTTCATTCTCCATTTTCCATTTTCAATTATCCATTATTTTAATGTATAACCAATTCCTCTTTTGGCATCTATTAAATTGATTTTATGATTGAGCCTGTTTATTGCAACATTTACGCTTTTTTCACTGATTTCTAAAATATCAGCTATTTCTTCTTTTGTAATTATTCTTTTCGGATTTTCAAAAAAGATATTTAAAAGATTAAATTCAGATTTTGTCAAATCTATTGTATCGTTACCTATTAAAAGATTTTTATTAAGTAAATCAAGTTTATAATTTTTATATGTTAAAAAATTGATTTTTTTATTATATCTTTTTAAAACCGCTTTTATTCTTGCAATCAGTTCTTTTATTGAAAAAGGTTTTTTAATATAATCATCCGCTCCTTTTTCAAACCCGTCTAAAATATCTTCTTCACCTACTTTTGCGGTCAAAAAAATAACAGGGATGTTAAACCCCTCATTTTTAAGTTCTTTTACAAATTCGCTGCCTTCAATACCAGGCAGGTTTCTATCTACTATTAACAGGTCGGGATTTTCCTCTATTATAAAATCCTTAACTTTTTTGGTATTTAAAAATCCGACCGCATCAAATCCTGCATTTATTAAATTGAATTCAAGTAAATCTAGTAAATCCTCTTCATCTTCAATTATTGCAATTTTTATCAAAATTCCATTCCTTCTTTTGCAAACAAAAGATATTTTGTAATTGTTTTTACACTGTCTGTAATCCTCTCAAGTCTTTTTGCCACATTTATAATTTGAAATATTTCTTCAATATTTTCTTTAGTCTTAAGTTCCGTAAACAGTTCTTTATAAATTTCATCAGCTATTTTTTCCTGAGATATGATTGTTGAATATGCATCTTCGATTGTATCGCCTTTTATTGCAAGTTTGAGTGTTTCAAGGGAAGTAAGGGCTACTTGATAAAGTGCGTCAATTTTTTCGTTTTTAAAATTATATTTTTTAATAAAATATTTGATTGAGCGTTTTATTTTATTTAAAAAAGGGGTGATTTTCAGTATTGCAATCGCTTCTCTTAAATATTCTCCCTGAGGATGCAAAAGGGCAATAAACTTGATAACTTCTTCATCCAATTCTTTTAGGTCGATTAAGAAAAAGTCATCATCTATTTTTCTGTTTTTAAGGGTATTCGCTAAAATTTCAACGCTTTTTTCAAAGTCTTTTTCTATTTTATTTATTTCTTTTTCAAATCTTGAAAGCATTTATTTCCTTTTTTTATAAAATTATATAATAATGTTTAAAAAATATTTGTTATCAAAATGTTATTTTCTTTTTTTATAATTCCGGGACTAAAAATTAAGGAGAGAGAATGTTAAAAAAATTAGCTTTTGGAGCATTAATTAGCGTAAGTACATTTGCATGGACAATTAACGGGACAGGTTCATCTTTTCAATATCCGGTAAATAAAACATGGATAAAAGGATTTTACTCTGAAACCGGAAACAGGGTAAATTATACTGCAACAGGTAGCGGTACAGGTATTAAAGAAATTATCGCAAGACACGTTGACTTTGGCGGGACTGACAAACCTCTTTCACCAAAAGAACTTAGAAAAAATCATTTGGCTCAGTTTCCTATAATTATTGGGGGAATTACATTGGCATACAATATTCCGGGGGTTCACAAGTTAAAACTTAGTGAAGTTGCAATTGAAGGTATTGCACTTGGAACTATTCAGTATTGGGATAACCCTGTAATAGTAAAATATAATCCAAATGAAAAACTGCCTCATAAAAAAATTATTTTTGTTCATAGAAGCGATAAATCAGGAACTACTTTTAACTTTACATATTATTTAGCTAAAATGAGTACAGTTTGGAGACATCATTATGGAGTTAAAAAAGCTCTAAACTGGCCAACAGACGCCCAAGGCAGAGGTGTGGCTGGTAAAGGAAATGCAGGTGTTAGTGCCGCAATTAAAACAAACGCTTATTCAATCGGATATGTGGATTACGCCGATGCTGTTACAAACGGGTTAAATTTGGCTGTTGTTCAGGGAAGAGACGGGGCTTTTTATGAACCAAACCCTGCAAATTTTGCTAAAGGTGCGGCATATGGCGGATTTTCAGCTAAAAATGATTTCTTTAAATTAATTGCATATCCTAAAAAAGGTTATCCAATTCTAGCACCGTCATTTGATTTGGTACATACTGATGATAGAAATGCTAAGAAAGTTACAGCATTCTTCAATTATGCTTTTGACCATGATGAAATGGCAAGCAAACTAGGATATATCCCTCTTCCAAGCAATGTAAAAGCAATGGTTAGAAAATACTGGGAAGAAAAAGGAATTTCTCCTGAAAAATAATAAAGGTACTTCAAATCCTTTTTCTTTTTTCTTATAATTTCAACAAAAAAGGCCATATATGGAATTTGTTTTTAAAAAATTAACTTCTATAAGCGCTACTTTTATTTTAATAATACTTTCCGCTATTTTTATAGTTTTGTTTATTTATTCAAAACCTGCGATAAAAGAATATGGTCTGAAGTTTTTAATTGATCCAAGATGGGGTGTAACAATTAAAATACCTAAAAGCAATCCGAGTAATTTATCTATATCTGATAAAAAAACTGCCGTTTCTGGTAATTTATCACAAGAAAAATTAGGTACTAAAAGTGATAATGAAGATGATAATAGTTTATTAAATGATGATAGCGATAATGATAATAATTTATTGAATGACGACAGTGATAATAGTAATAATGATTCTTCTTTGAATAATGACAGTGATAATGATGATAATTTATTGAATAGCGATAGCGATGATGATAGTGATTTAATGGGAAATGATAATGAAGCAAATTCGAATTATGTTACTAAAGAAATATACGGCGGTCTTATTCCCATTGTCGGTACAATTCTTTCAACAATAATAGCTTTGCTTTTTGCCGTTCCCATTGCAATGGGAATTGCCATATTTTTAAGTGAAATAGCACCACCGTTTTTATCTAAACCTGTCGGTATTGCAATAGAGCTTCTTGCTGCAATTCCAAGTATAATTTACGGTATGTGGGGGCTTTTTTATTTTGGGCCTTTTGTTTCTAAAATTGTAGGAGGACCTAGTGTCAATCTTCTTGTTGCCGGGCTTGTGCTTGGTGTTATGATAATTCCATTTATGGCCTCTTTAACCAGGGACAGTATGAATACAACCCCAAATGTACTGAAAGAATCGGCTTATGCTTTGGGTGCTACCAAATTTGAAGTAATTAAAGATGTGATTTTCCCTTATGCAAAAAGCGGGATTATAGGTAGTATTATCTTGGCTTTGGGACGGGCACTCGGGGAGACAATGGCGGTTGCATTTGTAATCGGCGGAGTATTTAAACTTCCAAAACATTTAACAGACCCGACCGTTTCAATTCCTGTCGTTCTTGCAAATAATTTTGCAGAAAGCAGTGGAATGAGTATGGCGGCACTGTTTTATTTGGCACTTGTTTTATTTGTAATATCTTTTATTGTAATTGTGACTGCCAAATTTTATTTTTTAAGGAATAAGAAATGAGGCTTTTAATAAATAAAATAATTTTAACCCTTTCAACTTTAGCAGCCATATTGGGTCTTGTTTTTTTATTTTGGATACTTATTACATTGACCATAAAAGGTGTTAAAGCTTTGGATTTATATATTTTAACTCACGATTTGGTTGATAACGGGCTTAGAAACTTGTTTATCGGGCAGTTTATTATGGCATTTATTGCCGTTATTATAGGAGTTCCTATTGGAATGGTTGCCGGAATTTATCTGCAGGAATACTCTTTTGGAAATAAATATGCCCAGTTTATCAGAAATTTAAGCGACGTTATGATGAGTGCCCCGTCAATTGTAATAGGTGTATTTGTATATGCCGTTATGGTAAATCCCATCGGTCATATGAACGGATGGGCTGGGGCTGTTGCTCTTGCTATTTTGATGCTGCCTATTATTGTAAGAACGACTGACGATATGTTGGGGCTTGTACCAAAAGAGCTCAGAGAAGCCGGAGTTGCAATAGGCGCTCCTAAATATAAAGTAATTTTTGATATAGTTATAAAAGCTGCAAAAACCGGTATTATGACGGGGCTTTTACTTGCTTTTGCAAGAATAGCAGGAGAGACTGCACCTCTACTTTTTACCAGTGGAAACAGTGCGTACTTTACGCTTAATTTAAATAACGAATTTCCAAGTTTAACTGTTGCAATTTACGATTTGGCCACAATGCCTGATAAACATTTGGTTGATATTGCATGGGCTGGAGCGTTTTTGCTTACAATTATTATTTTATTAATAAATTTACTTGGAAGATATGTAATTAGAGAAAGGAAAAAATAATGCAGAAAGTTATGGATATAAAAAATTTTTCTTTTACTTATGCAGGGGCTGAAAAACCGAGTCTAAAGAATATAAATATGTCTATTTATGAAAAAAAAGTGACTGCTTTAATTGGACCAAGCGGTTGTGGTAAATCAACTCTTCTTAGAAGTCTTAATAGAATTCACGATTTATATCCGGGGAATAAATATGAAGGTGAAATTTTACTCAAAAATCCCGAAAACAGTGAAATGGAAAATATTTTGGAATTTAAAAAAGAAAATGAATTAATTAATCTTCGCCAGAGAGTTGGAATGATTTTTCAAAAACCGACCCCTTTCCCTATGAGTATTTATGACAATATTGCTTACGGGCTTAGACTTATGGGAAAAAAACAAAATCTTGATGAAAAAGTAGAAGAAGCACTGCGTGGTGCAGCACTCTGGGATGAGGTAAAAGACAGACTAAAAGACGATGCAAGGGGTCTTAGCGGAGGTCAGCAGCAAAGACTTTGTATTGCAAGGGCAATTGCTGTTGAACCGGAAGTACTTTTGATGGATGAGCCTACAAGTGCGCTTGACCCAATCTCTACTGTTGCTATTGAAGAGCTTGTTACAAAACTAAAAGATAAAGTAACAATTGTAATAGTAACTCACAATATGCAGCAGGCAAGCCGTGTTAGTGATTATACTGCTTATATGTATTTAGGGGAACTTATTGAATTTGGAACAACTGAGCAGATTTTCCTTTCTCCTAAGAAAAAACATACAGCAGATTATATTGCCGGTAAATTTGGATAAAATTATTTTACTTCCTTTTTTTTATTTAGTACAATTTTAAAAAAAGGAAGTTTTATGCAAGAGCTTCAGACACTTTCTAAAATAGAAAAGAAAATTCAAAAAAAATCTCCTTCATCTATTGTCAAAATCGGTATAGCGTTGTTTTTTATTGCAGTTGCGGTTATTTATGCCTATACAAATACCGGCAATGTTCCTAATGATGTTTATTTACTCATTGCAGTTGTATTTGGTGCTTATATGGCTATGAATATTGGTGCTAATGATGTTGCAAATAATGTCGGACCTACTGTCGGAAGCGGGGCTTTGAGTCTGACAGGGGCAATAATAATTGCCGCTATTTTTGAGGCAAGCGGAGCTTTGATTGCTGGGGCCGATGTTACAAACACAATTAGAAAAGGTATTATAGATCTGCATACTTTTGGTAATGTTGAAATTTTTATCTGGGCTATGATGGCAGCACTTCTTGCGGCAGCCCTCTGGCTTAATCTTGCCACTTATTTAAAAGCCCCTGTTTCCACTACACATTCAATTGTAGGTGGGGTAATGGGAGCCGGTATTGCTGCTGGCGGTTTTAATGTGGTTCATTGGATTACAATGGGGAAAATTGCTGCTTCATGGGTGATTTCTCCAATAATTGGAGGAATTATTGCCGCTTTATTTTTATATGCGATTAAAAAAAGTATAGTTTTTAAAGATGATAAAGTAAATGCAGCCAAAAAATGGGTGCCTTTTTATATTTCAGTTATGACATGGGCATTTATTACTTATATCATTATGAAAGGGTTTAAACATATTTGGGGCGATGTTGTTGCTTTTTTACCTTTTCCTTATTCTAAAAAACCACTTTTTTGGGAAGCGGCTGTTATTGGCTTAATTTTTGCGATAATTTCTTATTTTTGGTTAAAAGCTAAATTAAATAAAGAAGAAATTGAAAATACAAGAAAGGGAATTAATAAATATTTTATAGTTCCTCTTATTTTTTCAGCAGCACTTCTTAGTTTCGCACATGGAGCCAACGATGTTGCAAATGCAGTGGGTCCTCTTGCAGCAATTGCCGATGCAGTAATAAATGGCGGTATTAGTGCAAAAGCTGAAATTCCTTTTTGGGTAATGGTAATAGGGGGAGTTGGTATATCTTTTGGGCTTGCGCTTTATGGGCCAAGACTTATTAAAACAGTTGGTAAAGAGATTACAAAAATAGATCCGATAAGAGGTTTTTGTATAGCTCTTGCCGCTGCAATTACCGTAATTATTGCCTCTCAACTAGGACTTCCGGTAAGTTCCACCCATATTGCGGTAGGTGCTGTTTTTGGTGTGGGATTTTTAAGAGAATGGCTGCAAATTGTAAAAAAAGAAGATAAAGAGACAGAAAATGAGTTAAAAATAGCTGAGAAAGAATTGAAAAATGTTTTAAATGAGTTGGAAGTTTTAAAAAGTAAAGAAAATAAACAAAAAGAAGATTACAAAAGAATAGTTACTTTAATGGAAAAAGAAGATGTATTAAATGAAAAAATAAAAAAACTTAAAAAAATTCTAAAAAAAGAAATAAAAGCAAAATATGTGGAAAGAAATTTACTCTGGAAAATAGTGGCAGCCTGGATTATTACCGTTCCTGTTGCCGGAGTTCTTTCTGCAATGCTGTTTTTTATGATTAAAGGTATGATGGGGTAGATTAAAATAAAAAAGGATATAAATGAAAATTGTTTTTATGGGAAGCCCTGATTATGCGGTAAAAATACTTGATGGTTTAGTTGAAAATTTTGAAGTTGTTGCGGTTTATACTCAGCCGGATAAACCGGTTGGCAGAAAAAAAATATTAACCCCAACACCTGTTAAAAAATATGTTCTTGAAAAAGGAATTCCTGTTTTTACACCTACAAAACTTAATGTAGATGAGATTAAAAATTTTAATCCCGATTTTATTGTTGTAGCGGCTTATGGGATAATTTTAAAAAAAGATGTGTTGGAGATTGCCCCGTGTATTAATCTTCATGCCTCGCTTTTGCCAAAATACAGAGGAGCAAGTCCTATTCAGAGTGCTATTTTAAACGGGGATAAATATACAGGTGTAACTTCCATGCTTATGGATGAGGGGCTTGATACAGGAGATATTTTGGTTTGGGATTATACAGAGGTGGATAACAAAACAAGTATGGATTTATTTAATGAATTAGCTGATATTGCCGCTAAGCAAATTGTTTATACGATAAAAAATTTTGATAATATTAAGCCTCTTCCTCAAATAGATGCTTTAAGCTCTTATGCCCCTAAAATTAAAAAAGAAGATGGGTTTGTTGATTTCATCTCAGCACTTATTATGGATAGAAAATATAGAGCTTTTCAGCCTTGGCCCGGGATTTTTTGTGACAAATTTAAAATCAATAAAATGAAATTAGTTGATACCGATTCAACTAATATAAAAGGACAAATAATTGATATTGATAATGAAGGGGTTGTTGTAGGGTGTAAAAAAGGAATGGTAAAACTTATAAAAATTCAGGTACCGGGTAAAAAAGAAATAAGAGCAATTGATTATATAAACGGTAAAAGACTAAAAATTGGAGACAATATATTAACGCAAAATGAAAAGTGAAAAATTAAAAATTAAAAATGAAATTTGGAATATAATTTATTTTGATGAAATTAGCTCAACTCAAAAATATTTGCTTAATAATTTAAATAAATTTAATTTACCTGTTTGTGTTTGGAGCGAATTTCAGACAGACGGGATTGGAAGCAGGGGAAATAAATGGCTAGGAGAGAGGGGAAATCTTTTTTTTTCGTTTGCTATAAAAAACAATTTTGATGTACCGCTTCAGAGTTTTTCCATATTTTTTGCATATATTATGAAAAAAAATCTTGAAAAATATAATATCAAGCTGTTAATGAAATGGCCAAACGACTTATATACTAAAAATTTAAAAAAAGTATGCGGTGTTTTGACTAATTTAAAAAAAAATGTTTTGGTAGTAGGAATAGGGCTTAATACTAAAAAATCACCTTTAAAAAATTTTGACGGGTTGGATTTAAAAATAAAAAATGATAAAATTCTAAAAAGCTTTTTAGAAAATGTCTATAAATATTCTTGGAAAGACATTATAGAAGAATATAAAAAAGAATTTGATAAAACTAAAAGTTTATTTGATATTTATGGTGATTTGCAAAACGATGGCAGTTTAAAAATCAAAAATGAAAAGGTTTATTCAAAAAGATGATAGAAATAATATCTGTAGCAAATCAAAAGGGCGGTGTGGGAAAAACTACAACGGCTGTAAATTTAGCAGCTTCTATTGCAATAAATGAAAAAAAAGTGCTTTTAATTGATGCGGACCCTCAGGCAAACACCACTTCATCTTTAGGATTTTATAAAAGTGATTATGAATTTAATCTTTATCATGTATTAATTGGTTCTAAATCCATAAATGAGGTTATATTAAATACTAAAATACCGACTCTCGATCTAGTGCCTTCCAATATCGGGCTTGTAGGAATTGAAAGAGAATTTGATGAACTTGAGGATAAAGAGCTTGTACTTAAGAAAAAATTAAAAGAATTAAATACAGATTATGATTATATTATAATTGATACTCCTCCGACTCTCGGGATTATTACTATTAATGCTTTAAGTGCTAGTGACAGTGTGATTATACCTGTTCAAACCGAATATTTTGCTCTTGAAGGGCTAGGGCAGCTTCTTCAGACTATAAAGCTTCTTAGACGTACTAAAAACCCTAAGCTTAAAATTAAAGGAATTCTTCCTACGATGTATACGAAATCTAACAATCTCTCAAAGCAAGTACTTCATGATATTATAAAACATTTTAGGGATAATATGTTTAAAACAGATGATAAATTTATAGTAATACCAAGAAATGTCCGCCTCGCAGAAGCCCCTAGCTTTGGAATGCCTGTAATTTCTTATGATGTTAAAAGTTCAGGAGCTATTGCTTACGAACTTTTAGCAAAAACTATTTTGGAGAATAATAAATGAAAAGGCTTGGTAAAGGTTTGGGAGCAATTTTGGCTGATGTGGAAGCCGGATATTTAAAAGATTTACCTGAAGAAGGTTTAAATCAAATTGAAATTGAAAAAATAAAACCTAATCCTTTTCAGCCAAGAAAAGAATTTGATGAAAAATCTATTGAAGAGTTGGCTACTTCAATAGATAGATACGGACTCTTACAGCCGATAGTTGTTATAAAAGATAGTGGAAATTATATATTAGTGGCGGGGGAGAGAAGATTAAGGGCAGTTAAGAAATTAGGTAAAAAGGATATTAAAGCAATAGTTCTTGATATCGATTTAAATGAACTTAGGGAATTTGCATTAATTGAAAATATTCAAAGAGAAAATTTAAATCCTATAGAAATTGCAAAATCATTAAAAAGCCTTATTGAAGAACATAATTACACCCATGAAGAGCTTGCTAAAATAATTTCTAAAAGCAGAAGTTATGTAACCAATCTGTTGAGATTGCTTAGTTTACCTGAGTATGTACAGGAAAAAGTTAAAAATAATGAAATAAGTGTAGGACATGCAAAAATAATGGCCAATTTAGATGAAAATGAAATAAAACATGTTATAAGTGAAATTAATAATAAAAAATTAAATGTAAGAGAAACTGAAAATTTAATTAACAAAATAAAAAATAAAAAAGAAAATAAAGAGATAATACCAGAAGTTACAGTTTTATCTGAAAAATTAAAAAATTTAGGTTTAAAAGTGGAAATAGGCAATAAATATATTAAAATATTATGGAAAAATGAAAAAGATAGAGAAAAATTAAAAAAATTGATTGATTTAATAAGTTAAAATTATGTAAAATTTCAAAAAAGGAGAATTTATGCTTGAAATTAATATATGGCTGATGTTAAGTGTAGCTGTGATTTTTTTAGTTACAATGTTTTTTTTGAATCAGTGGTTGTTTAAGCCATTAGTTTCTTTTATGGAAGAGAGGGAAGTAAAACTTCAAGAACAAATGAAAATGATTAATTCCAATTCGGAAGATACGGAGAAATTGGAAAAAGAAATTGAAGAAATTTTAAACAACGCTAAAAAAGAAGCTGCTAAAATTAGGGAAGAGGCAAGGGTAAAAGCTTTAGAAGAACTGCAGGAGCTAAAAGATAAAAAACAGGCTGAAATAGAAGAAGCTAAGGTTAAATTAGCAGAAGAAATTGAAAAAGAAAAACAGAGAATTCTAAATGAGTTAAGTAAAGAAAGCAGTGAAATTAAATCTATGATTGAAAATAAATTAAGGAATGTGGCATGAAAAAAATAGCAGTTTTATCGCTTATTTTCAGTGCAGTTTTATTTGCAGGTGAATCATCAATTAGCGGAACGGATATTGTGCCAAGGACTATTAACTTTTTAATTTTTGTTGCTATTCTTTGGTATTTGGTTGGTAACAAGGCAGTGGAGTTTTTTAGAAAAAGAAAAGAAAATATTGCTGCAAAATTTCAGGAGGTTGAAAATAAGTTAAGAGAGGCGAAAGCTAAAAAAGAAGAATTGGAAGCTAAACTTGAAGAAGCAAAAGTTACAGCTAAAAATATAATTGAAGATTCAAAAAATGAAGCAACCGTAATTTATAATAAAATTATGGAAGATGGGAAATTAGAACTTTCCGCAATGGATAAATTGTTTGAATCATATAAAGAAAATGAATTAAGAAAAGCTAAAAAAGCAATTGTTAAAAAATTCCTTGAGGATGTATTGAAAGACATTCATATCAGCAGTGAAGAAGCTGCAAAACTTATATTAAAGGCTGCATAATGGTAATAGAAAAATATACAAAGGCATTAATTAGTTCTTTAAATAAAGATGAGCAAAAAGAAATATTTGAAGCTTTAAAAAAATTAGCACTTTTAAGTAAAAATCAGAAATTTATTTTGATATTGAAATCTCCGCTTTTATCTCAAGAAGAAAAAATCAATTTTGTTAAAGAGTTAACGAATTGTTCAAATCAAAAATTTGTTAATTTTATTCATATTCTACTTGAAAATAAAAGAATTGATTTATTAAAAGATATTTTTAAAAATTATTATGCCAAATTAGCGTTTTTAAACAATACGTTTGAAGGTGTAGTAGAGGGTGAAATTAGTGAAGATACATTAAAAGCTTTAGAAGAAAAACTTTCATCTAAATTTAATGCTATAATTAAACTGAATTTAGAAAAGAAAGACATAAATGGGATTAAAGTTTTTGTTGACGTTTTAAATGTTGAAGTTGCAATTGATGAAAATAGAATTAAACAAGATATAATTACAGATATCTTAAAAGCAATCTAAAAGAAAGGAGTATATGTGGTACAAGAAATCACTTCAATCATAAAAGAGAGAATCGAAAATTTCGATTTAAAAGTTGACGTTGAAGAAGTAGGTAAAGTAATTTATTCTGCTGATGGTATTGCTAAAGTTTACGGTTTAACAAATGCAATGGCTGGTGAAATGGTAGAATTCGAAACAGGTGAAAAAGGTTTGGTGTTTAACTTAGAAGCCGACAATGTTGGTGTTGTTGTACTTGGAAAAGGTACAGACATTACAGAAGGAAGCTCTGTAAAAAGACTTGGAAGACTTATTTCAGTGCCTGTTGGGGAAGCTTTAATAGGTAGGGTTGTAAATGCTTTAGGTGAGCCAATCGATGGTAAAGGGGCTATAGAAGCGGCTGAATACAGATATGTTGAAGAAAAAGCGCCAGGAATTATGGCTAGAAAATCTGTTCATGAACCACTTCAAACAGGTCTTAAAGCAATTGATGCATTAGTTCCAATCGGAAGAGGTCAAAGGGAATTAATTATTGGGGATAGACAAACTGGTAAAACTACTGTTGCAATTGATACAATTATCAACCAAAAAGGTCAGGATGTAATCTGTATTTATGTTGCAGTAGGTCAAAAACAATCAACTGTTGCAAATATTGTAAGAACACTTGAAGAACACGGAGCAATGGAATATACAATTGTTGTAAACGCCAGTGCATCTGAAGCTGCTTCACTTAAATTTTTAGCACCGTACGCTGGTGTAACAATGGGTGAATATTTCAGAGATAACGGAAAACATGCATTAATCGTATATGATGATTTAAGTAAACATGCTGATGCTTACAGAGAAATGTCACTTCTTTTAAGAAGACCTCCAGGAAGAGAAGCATATCCAGGGGATGTATTCTACTTGCATAGTAGATTACTTGAAAGAGCGGCTAAACTTAATGATAAATTAGGAGCTGGAAGCCTTACAGCACTTCCAATTATTGAAACAAAAGGTGGTGATGTAGCCGCATATATTCCAACAAACGTAATTTCAATTACAGATGGACAAATTTTCCTTGAAACTAATTTATTCAACAAAGGTATAAGACCTGCTATTAATGTTGGTTTATCTGTTTCAAGGGTTGGTGGTGCGGCTCAAATTAAAGCTATGAAACAAGTTGCCGGTACACTAAGACTTGATCTTGCTCAATACAGAGAACTAGAAGCATTTGCCCAGTTTGCAAGTGACCTTGACGAAGCAAGTAGAAAACAGCTTGAACGTGGTCAAAGATTAGTAGAAGTTCTAAAACAACCGGCAAATCAACCGTTACCGGTAGAAAAACAGGTGGTTATCATTTATGCAGGTACTAGAGGTTATTTAGATGATATATCTGTTAAAAGTGTAAGAAAATTTGAAGATGAACTATATCCATTCATTGAAGCAAAATATCCTCAAATTTTTGAAAATATTAGAAGTAAAAAACAAATTGACAGTGAAACCGAAGAATTACTTAAAAAAGCCCTAGAAGAATTTAAAACTCAGTTTGAGGGATAAGAAGGGATTTTAAATGGCAACTTTAAAAGAGTTAAAACAAAAAATAAGCAGTGTAAAAAACACACAAAAAACAACTAGAGCAATGAAACTGGTTTCTACTGCCAAATTAAAAAGAGCAGAAGAAGCCTTGATTCGCTCTAGGGATTATGCAAGAAAAATTGATGAAGTATTGCATGATATTTCAGCAAAATTATCAGCGGTAAAAGATGTTATAGATTTAAGAGCTTTTGCTAAAGTGGATATTAAAAAAGTAGATTTAATAGTTATTACCGCTGATAAAGGTTTATGTGGTGGATTTAATATTCATACAATTAAATCGACTCTTAATTTAATAAAAGAGCTTAAAGATAAAAAAGTTAAAATAAGACTAAAAGTAATTGGTAAAAAAGCGGTTGAATATTTTAAATTTGTCGGTATAGAAATGAATGAAGAAATTATTGGCCTTTCTTCTGCTCCAAATTATGACAGAGCAAAAGAAATTATTGAAGAGAGTTATCATGATTATGTAAATGAAGATATAGACAATATAATTTTAATTTATAACGGTTATGTAAATAAACTTACACAAAAAGTTCATATTAAGGAACTTTTACCAATTGAAGTTGAAGAAGAAGAAAATGATGTTTATCTTGAAGTAGAACCAGATCAGGATTACGAAGTTATTCTTGAAACTTTAGTTAAACAATATTTAGAATATTCATTGTATTTTGCATTACTTGATTCACTCGCCGCAGAACACAGTGCAAGAATGCAAGCAATGGATGCTGCAACAAATAATGCAAAAGAGATGGTTCATCAACTAACTCTTGAATTTAACAAAGTAAGACAAGAGAGTGTTACAAGAGAATTAATTGAAATAGTAACCGCTATTGAAGCAATGAAAAAATAAAGGAGTAATATGGAAGGTAAAGTTTTACAAATATTAGGTCCTGTTGTAGACGTAGAATTTACAGATTATCTACCTGCAATTAACGAGGCTTTATACGTAGAGTTTGAAGTAGAGGGTAAAAATAAAAAAGTTGTTTTAGAAGTTGCCGCACAAATCGGTGATAATATTGTAAGAACAATCGCAATGGATTTAACTGACGGACTTGTTAGAGGTACAAAAGTAGTAGCGACTGGAAAACCTATTTCAGTTCCGGTTGGAGAAGTGGTACTTGGAAGAATTTTTAATGTTACAGGTGATGTAATTGATGAAGGTGAACCAATTCCAGCTGATGCTCCAAGATGGTCAATTCACAGAGATGCACCTGCTTTTGAAGAACAATCAACAAAAATGGAAGTTTTTGAAACAGGTATAAAAGTTGTAGACCTTTTATGTCCATATATGAAAGGTGGAAAAACTGGTTTATTCGGTGGTGCAGGTGTTGGTAAAACAGTTATTATTATGGAATTGATTCACAATGTTGCATACAAACACAGTGGATATTCTGTATTTGCAGGTGTTGGTGAAAGAACAAGGGAAGGAAACGACCTTTATCATGAAATGAAAGAAAGTGGGGTTCTTGATAAAGTTGCACTCTGCTACGGGCAAATGAATGAACCTCCGGGATGTAGAAACAGAGTAGCAATGACTGGACTTACAATGGCAGAATATTTCAGGGATGTTGAACACAGAGATGTGTTAATGTTTATCGACAACATATTCAGATTTGCTCAAGCTGGTGCTGAAATGTCGGCATTACTTGGAAGAATTCCTAGTGCAGTTGGTTATCAACCAACTTTGGCAACTGAAATGGGTAAACTGCAAGAGAGAATTACATCAACAAAAAATGGTTCAATTACATCTATTCAGGCAGTTTATGTGCCGGCTGACGACTTAACAGACCCAGCCCCGGCAAGTGTATTTGCTCACTTAGATGCAACAACAGTTTTGAACAGAAAGATTGCAGAAAAAGGTATTTATCCGGCAGTTGACCCTCTTGATTCAACAAGTAGAATTCTTGACCCTCAAGTTGTTGGTGAAGAACATTATAATGTTGCAAGAGGAGTTCAGGAAGTATTACAAAAATATAAAGACCTTCAAGATATTATTGCAATTTTAGGTATGGATGAATTAAGTGAAGAAGATAAATTAATTGTTGCAAGAGCAAGAAAAATTGAAAAATTCTTATCACAACCATTCTTCGTTGCAAAAGTATTTACAGGTGCTGACGGTAGATATGTCGAACTTAATAAAACAATTGAAGGTTTCAAAGAAATTCTTGAAGGTAAAGTTGATGATTTACCTGAAAATGCATTCTATATGGTTGGTGATTTAGATGAGGCTAAGGAAAAAGCTGAGAAAATGAAGGCTAAATAAAGGTAAAAAATGACAGCAGAAATCGTTACACCTCTTGGAAAAGTTTTTGAAGGTGAAATTAAAGAAGCTTATTTTCCTGGTATAGAAGGGGAATTCGGGGTATTGGAAAACCATGCCCCTTTGGTTACTTCTTTAGCACCTGGGGTTATTACTTTAATAAAACCTGATGGTAAAAAGGAAATTATTGCTATTGATAAAGGTTATGTAGAAGTTACACCAAATAAGGTTAATGTGTTAATTTCTACAGCAGTACCAGTCAGTGGTCCTGATGAAAGCGAAATTGCCAAAAAACTAGAAGAAGCAAAAAAACTTCTAAGAGATGCAATTTCAAGTGATACATTATATGCTAATGTTGAAGCAAAGATAGAAAGTGCAATTAGATAATATTCTGGCTAATCCTATAAACATTGTTGTTTTAGGATGGCTCGGAATTTATCTTTTTTTTGTTTTTTTTATTTTTTTTTATAAGTATTTAACACTTGCCTCTTGGATAAAGAACGAAGAAGAATCGCTAAATACATTGCTTATGAGTAAAAATTTTTCTATAAAGTCCTCTTTAAAAACATGTATTGAAAATAAAATCATTAATAAATATTCTTTTAATGCCTGTATTGAAGCTGCCAAGAAAAAGGCAAATAATTTTATTATATTTTTAAGTATTGTTGCCTCAACCGCACCTTTTATCGGATTATTCGGTACTGTTATAGGAATTTTACAAGCTTTTAATTCCATGGAAAAAGTAACTACTATTAATATGATTGCACCCTCAATTGCAGATGCTCTGATTGCAACGGCTATAGGTATAGTAACCGCGGTACCCGCATACAGTTTTCATCAGATACTTTCAAAGAAAGTGGATGATTTAATAACAATACTCAAAATTCAAAGGGATGTGTATTTAGCTGATGAAAAAGCCTGAACTTAATATAACCCCTTTTGTAGATATTATGCTGGTTTTATTAGCCATTTTAATGGTGTCTGTAACAATGAGCACCTATCAGGAAAAAAGTGTAAATCTTCCAGAAGGAAGTAAAACAACTCCTGCAGTTAAAAAAGCTTCTATAAACATTGTAATTACCAAAGATTTAAAAGTTTTTGTAAATAAACAGGAGTTTTCTTTAAATGATTTTTTAGAAAATTTTAATTTGAAATATGGAAATTTTAACAAAAACGCATTGGTATATATTGCGGCTGATAAGAATATCAGATATGAATATTTTATGAAAGTATATGCTGCGGTTGTTAAAACTGGATTTACCCAGATAGGATTACTTACTAAATGAGGGTTTTTGTTTCACTGATTTTAACTCTTTTTTTTTATTCTCTTATTGTTTACTTCTTTTTCTTAATATTTAATAAACCAAAACCGAAACAGGAAGTGTTAATTCATACTGCAATTGTACTGCAGAATAAAACTAAATCTGTAATTAATAATCATGCTAAAAAAACGGAAATTCCTAAAAAAAAGTCTGTTAAAAAAACGGTAAAAACCGTTAAAAAAGTAAAAAAAGGTTCCAAATCCGCTTTTACCAAAGGCGGTGAAGTGAATTTTAACGATATATTCAAGAATGTAAAATATAATGTTGATAGTAAAAAACTACATCAAAAAAAGCAACTTGAAATGAGTAGATTTAAAGGAATAGAAAAAAACTTAAAAAAAGTAAAATTGATAAATTTTGATATTTCATATACTAATAGTGGAGGCAGCGTCAGTGATAAGGATATTGAAAATATAATTGCAAAAAAATTATCTCCTATCTGGGATTCAATTTCAAATATTGCCGGTGAATATGCTAAAATAAATATTATTTTTAATGGTACTGTGAATGTAAATATAATAGAAAGTAATTTACCTGATGATAAGCAAAATCTGTTAATAGAAAAAATAAAAGATTTAAAATTTGATAAAAATTTTAATATAACAGTAAAATTTATAACAAAGGCTAATAAATGAGAAAAATTTTAATAATACTTTTTTTCATTGCAGGTTTATTTGCGAATGAACTTGTGATAACTAAATATCTTGAAAACAAACCTAAAATATCAGTTCAATTTAACGGAGATAAAAATGTATTAAAAATTTTGGATATGGATTTAAAAGTATTAGATCATTTTAATTACAAATACAATGATGAAAATGCTTCTTTTAAAGTAGATTTTGAATATAAAAACAATAACTTAACCGTTAGATATTTCAGTGGTAACAATTTATTGCAAACACATATTTACAAATCCAACACTTATGCCTTTTTCCCTTTTTTGGTTCATAAAGCGGTGTATGATTTAAATAAATATTTTAATTTACCGGATGCTAAATTTTTAATTAGAAAAGTCATATATTCAATGTTAGTGGCGCCAAAACAGGCAAATATTTATATTTCCGACTATACTCTTTCATATAAAAAAAGATTAATAAGCGGAGGGCTTAATATTTTTCCGAAATGGGCTGATGAAAAGCAAAGGGAAATTTATTATACAAAACTTGGAAAATATGCAACGATTTATAAATATAATATTTATACCGGAAAAAAAGAAAAAATATTAAGTTCACCCGGACTTGCTATTGTATCTGATGTTCATGAAAATAAAATATTAATCACACTGGCCCCACAGGGATTACCTGATATTTACGAATATGATACAGTTACAAAAAAACTAATAAGACTTACAAAATATTCTGGAATAGATGTAAGCGGTAAATTTTGGGGGAATAAAATTGCATTTGTAAGTGACAGATATGGAATTCCGTTTGTATTTTCAAAAGATTTAAATACAGGCAAAACAATAAGAGTGCTCTATCAGGGTAAAAATCAAATAGGTGTGGATACTTTTAAAAATTTACTTGTAGTGAGTGTAAGAGAAACAAATAAGGAATTTGGTGAAAATACTTTTAATCTTTTTTTGATAAATAAAAATGACGACAGCTTAAAAAGGCTCACTTTTGGCGGACAAAATATGTATGCAAATTTTTCAGTGGACGGAAATTCGATAATGTTTATAAAAAGAGAGCATTTTTTTAGTAAAATTGGTATAATACGTTTAAAGGAAAACAAGGTGTTTTATTATAAGTTGCCAAAAATATTACAATCATTTGATTGGTAAAGGAGAAAAAAATGAAAAGAAAATTATTAGTAGGTATTGCAGCGGCAGTTCTATTTTTAGCAGGATGTTCTAAACAGCCGAGTTTGGAAAATGCTCAAAATGTAAATGCTAATCAAACACAGACAGAACAGACTGCACAAACAAATGAAAATGCAACAAATCAAAATGAGAGTGTAAGTACTGAAAATGCAAATGTTGAGGAAGAGACACTCGGTGGAGCAAAAGTCAGTGCTGAAAATGCGAATCAGGAGTTTGCAAAAAAACTTTCAAATATAGTTATATATTTTGATTTTGATAAATATAATATCAGACCGGACCAATGGCCAAAAGTTGAAAAACTTGCTGAACTTATAAAAAGCAATCCAAGCAATTACACAATAAGAATTGAAGGTAACTGTGATGAGTGGGGAACTGAAGAATACAATTATGCTTTGGGTTTAAAAAGGGCAAATTCTGTAAAAAATGCTTTAATAAAACTTGGTGTAGATCCTAAAAAACTTACAGTTATCAGTTATGGTGAATTAAATCCGGTATGTACTGCTCATGCTAAATGGTGCTGGAGATTAAACAGAAGAGATAATTTTACATATCTTCCATAATCAGGTACAATTCCTAAAAAAGGAATTGTATGAAAAAACTTCTTTTTTTACTTCCCTTATTATTATTTGCTGATGTTGACCCTTTTAATGCAGGTAATTTGAATTCTCCTAACCCGTATGGTCTGACTCCGGATGAGAAAGCTATTTTAAAAAATAAGAATGAAATAAATAAAAATAAAAAAACAATTTTAAAATTGGAAAATGAAATAAAAAAAATAAAAAATGATATAGCCAGTAAACTGGTAATGTATGATGAAACTATTAACGATTTAAAAGATAAAACTTCTTCAATCAATACTATTATCAGTGAAATAGACAATTTGAATCAAAAAATAAGCATTATTGAAAACAATCTTTCAAATTTAGAAAACAATATCACCGCTTTAAACAAAAAATATGATACGTTAAAAGAAAGTATTAATCAAATTGTAAAAGTCCAAAATGAAAATTTTAAATATTTGACAACTTCTATCCAAAATATACTGATTCAAATAAAAAATCAAAACACATCGCCGAAATCCGCATTTTTAAAAGCAAAAAAATTATATTTTTCAGGTAAATTAAATGAGGCAAAAAATTTATTTTTAATATCACTAAATAATAATTATTTACCGGCTACTAGCAGTTTTTATTTGGGTGAAATTGCTTATAAGCAAAAAAAATATAAAGAAGCTTTGGCGTATTATAAAAAAAGCATAAGTTTATATCCGAAAAAAACTTCTTTTACTGATAAACTTCTTTATCATACAGGAATGTCATTTGAAAAACTGGGCATGAGTGAAAATGCAAAATTAACGTTTGAAAAATTAATTCATGATTTTAAAAATTCAAAATACGCGAATTTAGCTAAAAAAGAGTTGGAAAAACTGAAATAATATGTTATACTGTGAAAAATTATAAAGGAAAATTATGGCTGAAGTTTATTCAATAGAATATACAGTAAAAAATAAAGAAGGTGAAGTAGTTGATACTAATAAAGGACAGGCTCCGCTTGAATTTGTTGCAGGAAAAGGACAGATTATCCCTGGTCTTGAAAAAGAAATTGTGAAAATGAATGCCGGAGAGGAAAAAAGCGTTGTAGTACCTGCTGCTGAGGCATATGGTGAAAGAAATGAAGAAGCGGTTCAAACTCTTCCAAGAGAGCAGTTTGAAGGAATTGAACTTCAAAAAGGAATGACACTTTACGGTCAGTCTCCTGATGGACAAACAATTGCAGTAACTGTTAAAGATTTTAATGATAAAGAAGTTACAATAGATTATAATCATCCGTTAGCGGGGGAAGATTTATATTTTGATGTAAAAGTTGTATCAAAAAGAGAAGCCACACCAGAGGAGGCTTTAACTGGTCAAATTGGCGGTAATGCCTGCGAATGTGGTGAAGGATGCGGGTGCCATTAATGGCCCGCTTTTTTTATTGGAATTAATTGGTGACTGACACTTAAAATTTACTCATAAAATAGTTTATTTTAAATATAATTAATATAATATCCCAATTTTACATTATCCATTTTCAATTTTTCATTTTAAGAATTATTGTATAATTTTATAAAAAAAGGATATAAATGAAACTTGGTCTTTTATTTCCGGGACAGGGTTCTCAGTTTATTGGTATGGGAAAAGATTTTTATGAAAATTCAGAACTTGCACGAGAAATGTTTGAAATTGCAAGTGAGGCAATCAAAATTGATTTTAAAAAACTTATGTTTGAAGAAAATGACGATATTAATAAAACAGAATATACTCAACCGGCAATTTTGCTTTATTCCGCAATAGCCTATAAACTTTTTGAGCAAAATAAAAACTTTACATATAATTTTTCACTTGGGCATTCTCTTGGTGAATTTAGTGCCCTGTATTCTGCCGGGGCAATGGAACTTGCTGATGCTATCAGATTGGTACATGAGAGAGGAAAACTTATGAATTTAGCTTTTAAAGACAAAGTGGGAAGTATGATGGTGGTTTTAGGACTTGATGATAATATTGTAGAGGAAGTGTGCAAAGATTCAAATTTAAAAGTTTGGCCTGCAAATTATAATAGTGACGGACAGATTGTAATTGCCGGAATCAGAGATGATTTGGTTAAATTGGAACCTGTTTTAAAAGAGAAAGGTGCAAAAAGGGTAATGCTTCTTAATATGAGCGTTGCAAGTCACTGTCCTTTGCTTGAAAGTGCGGTTAAACCTTTGAAGGAACTGCTTGATGAATATTTGAAAGATGAATTTAAAAATGTTGTAAGCAATGTAACTGCAAAAGCATATAATACTAAAAAAGAAGCATTGGAACTTTTACCGATTCAGCTTACAAAACCTGTTCTTTATAAACAGTCAATCAAAAATTATGAAAATGAGGCGGACTTTTTTATTGAGTTTGGAGGAAAAGTTTTAATGGGAATAAACAGAAAAATAACCAAGAAAAAAACATATCCTGTAACTGATATGGCAAGTTTGGAAAAGGTTATAAATTTATGAAAATAGCTCTAGCACAGATAAGACCAAAATTAAGTCCTGATAATCTCAGTAAACATATTGAATTTATAGATAAAACCGATGCAGATTTAATTATTTTTCCGGAACTGAGTCTAAATGGATATAAAATAAAAGATGCCTTGCTTGAAGATGCTTTCAATGTTGTTTTTTTTGAAAAAATAAAATTCAATAAAGATGTTGTGTTGGGGGCTGCATTAAAAATTGACAATAAGATTTTTAATTCGGCTTTATATCTGGGGGAAGAATTGATAATTCATCATAAAAAACATCTACCGACTTACGGCGTGTTTGAAGAGGGAAGATTCTTTTTTGCAGGGAGTGAATTTAAAAGTTTTAATACAAAATTCGGGAAAACCAGTATGTTTATATGCGAAGATGTATTTAGTGGTGAGGCCATTGATTTTGTTGCAAAAGAAAAGCCCGATTTAATTATTGTAATTTCCGCTTCTCCTGCAAGAGAATTTAAGGATAATAAGCTGTTAATAGAAGAGCAGTGGGAGAGTGTATTAAAAACAATGGCTATTTTAAGCGGCGGATATGTGGCATTTTGCAATAGGGTGGGGTTTGAAGACGGACTTGGATTTTGGGGAGGCAGCAGGGTAATTAACCCAAAAGGGGAGGTTGAAGTAAAAGCCTCTTACTTTGAAGAGGAACTGATTGAGAGTGAGCTGAGTCATAAACTAACTTTTACCCAGAAATATTTTTTAAGGAAATCTTAATGATAGCTATAATGTGTGCAATGAGGGAAGAGCTTGAACCTATTTTAGAATATCTGAAATTAAAAGAAACAGTGGAATATGCTAATAATAAATATTATTTGGCAAAATTTAATAATTTGGACTTGGTTTTAGCCTATTCAAAAATAGGAAAAGTGAATGCTGCTTTGAGTGCTGCTATACTTATTGAAAAATTTAATGCTAAAAAACTGCTTTTTAGCGGTGTTGCCGGAGCGATTGAGAGAGATTTGAAAATAGGGGATTTGATAATTGCTACAAAAACCTGTCAGCATGATATAGATTTGACGGTATTTGGATATGAGCCCGGTTTTATACCTGAGAGTAAAGTATTTTTTGAATGTGATGAAAATTTAAATCATATTGCAAAAAAAGTAGCCGGTAAACTTGGTATAAAATTAAAAGAAGGTATTATTGCAAGCGGAGACCAGTTTATCCATTCAAAAGAGAAAAAAGAATGGATTGCCAAAACTTTTGGAGCGAGTGCCATTGAGATGGAAGGCGGGGCTGTAGGATGTGTATGTGATAATGAAAGTGTGCCTTTTTTTATGTTGAGGGCTATAAGTGATGCGGCGGAAGAAGGTGCCGGAATTGATTTTGATGAATTTTTAGAGGAATCTTCACGTGTGAGTGCCAAATTTTTAATTGAAATGTTAAAGGAAATAGATGAATAAACAAAAATATTTGATAATGGGAATAACTTTTTTAATTTTAATAGCCATAACACCTTTTGTTTTTTCAAAACTTATGAATGCAAAACTTAATAAAATGGTGGAAAACTTAAATAAAGAAGGTTACAGCGTTAAATTAATTAAAGATAAAAGTTCTTATTTAAAAACTGACAAAGTTTTTTTGGTTGATATACCCGGAGATAAACTCAATAACCAGTTAGTTGATAATCTTAAATTTAAAATAGAAACCACTTTTAACAATCTGCCTGTAACAAAAGTTGATTTTAAAGGTGTTTTGGAAAAAATTGATTTGACGGCAAAAGAATATAATGATGAGATAAATTCACTTTTTGATAAAAAAATAAAATTTACCGCCGTAACACCTAATTTTAAGGTATATGATTATAAACTTGAAGATATAAATTTACCTGTAGGAAATGCTGAAGTTAACATAAAAGGGATTAAAGGAATTTTTGAATACAGTGATATAAAAAACAATAAACTCTCAATTGATGATATTTCTTTTATAACAGATAATCTCTTAATTGAAATGAAAAATATAAGAAACAATTCTTTTTATAAAAAAAATAACATAAAAAATGAAAACAGTTTTGATTTTTATTTAAAAGTGGCAAATAACAATATTCAAATTAATAATGTTAAAATTTCCACTAATTCACTGATTGATAAAAAAACTTCCGTTATTTCCAAAATATCTTTTGATAAGTTTATAAGTAATTTTTTAAATATGGATAATTTTATGTTTAATATAAATGTTTTGAATCTTGATACTCCTGCATTAATTGCAGTTGCAAATGAAATAGACCCGCAAAAAAGGGATTTACTTACATTAAATTTACTTAAAAAAGGTTTAGAAATAAATTTACAATCACAGGCTGAAAAAATTGAAGTTATGAATAAAAGTCTTGGTTTTTATTTAGTTGATGCAAATTTAAAAGTATTGCCGGATCCTAATTTGCAAGAAGATATTAAAACCAATAATTTAAAATTTTTAGATTCAACCATACATTATGAAAGCACTCCTGAAATTGCAACATTATTTATGAATCTTTTTCCAAAAAGTGCATTTTTGTTTGCTTTAGCTAAAAAAACAAATGGAAAAGTTATTTTAGATATATCTTTAAAAAATTCAAAATTATTGATTAACGGGGAAGAAGTTAAGTGAATCCGATAAAAGATATATTTTTTTCAAAAAAAGTGACTAAATTTGTAGGACGGGTTCAGGGTGAATTTGAACTGATAAAACCTGGTGACAGGGTTTTGGTGGCCTTCAGTGGTGGAAAAGACAGTTTTGTTTTGCTTCATGTATTAAAAAGAATGCAGCTTATCGCCCCTTTTTCTTTTGAACTTGCCGCAATTACCATTGATTCTCAGACAGGAATTGATTATACTCCTTTAAAAGAGCATTGTGAAAAATTCGGGATAGAGTATATTTGGTATAAGACACCTATTTTTGAAATATTGGAAGAAAAAAAGCGACCCGGGAGCAGTCCATGCAGTTTTTGTGCAAGAATGAGAAGGGGGGCGCTTTATACAAAAGCAAAAGAGCTTGAATATAATAAATTAGCATTAGGACATCATTTTGACGATGCGGTGGAAACTTTTTTTATGGGACTTTTTTATAATGGAATAATGCGTTCAATGCCTCCTAAATATACGGCCTATACAGGTCTTGAAGTAATAAGACCTATGATCAAGGTCAGGGAAAAATGGATTGAATATATGGCAGGTAAAAACAGTTTTCCGATAATCAGTGGAGAAGAAAGCTGCTTGGCTTACAGGGCCAGTGACGGAAAAGAACCGTATGCCAGGGAAAAAGTAAAGAATTGGCTAAAAGAAATGGAAAAAGAAAATCCAAAATTTTTTCAAAGGCTTGAGAGTGCATTTTCACATATAGACTGCGATACGTTTTTTATGAAGGAGTTTTTGAAGTGAGAGTGTTAATGGGAGTTAGCGGAGGGGTTGACAGTGCAGTCGCTACTTATCTTTTAAAACAAAAAGGTTATGAAGTAATTGGAATTTATCTTAAAATGCACAGAGGTGTAAATCATAAGGAAAATTTGGAAAAAATAGAAAAAATCAGTAAAAAAATAGGTTTTGAATATGTTGTTGAAGATGTTGAAGAAGAATTTCAAAAAGAAGTATATGAATATTTTGTAAAAAGTTATGAAGTTGGGGCGACCCCGAATCCGTGTGCAATGTGTAACAGAAAAATAAAATTTGGAATTTTTATGAATTTTTTGGAAAAATACAACTGCCAAAAAGCTGCAACCGGGCATTATGTAAGAAATGACGGAGAATTTTTATATGAGGCCAAGGATAAAAACAAAGACCAGAGTTATTTTTTGTTTGGAATAAAAAAAGAAATTTTACCCAAAGTTATTTTTCCGCTGGGGGATTATACAAAAGATGAAATTAAAGAAATTGCCAAAAAAATCGGGCTTGATGAATTTGCAAACCAGAAAGAATCCCAGGATATCTGTTTTATAGACACAAATTATATTGAGGTGCTTAAAAATCATTTTAATCCCCAAAAAAAAGGTATAGTGGTAGATAAAAGTGGTAAAAAAATAGGTTACCATAAAGGATATGCGTTTTATACGATAGGTCAGAGAAAAGGATTTAATCTTTTTAAAGCCCATAAACCCCATTATGTAATTGGAATTGATGCTAAAGCCAATAAACTGATTGTCGGAGAAAAAAAAGATCTGGAAAAAAGGACGGTTTTTCTAAAAGGGGTAAATTTATTTATTGATAAGAATGAATTTGCAGCGCTTTCAAAAGTAAGATACCGTGCTCCTAAACTGCCATCTGTTGTAAAAATGGAGAGTAAAACTAAAGCCGTCGTTAAGTTTTTAGAACCGGCTGTGGGAGTGGCAAAAGGCCAGGCATGTGTATTTTATGACGGTGAAAAACTCCTTGGAGGGGGATGGATAAGGGGGGCGAAAAAATAATGGATAATGGATAATGAAAAATTAAAAATATAAAAAAATGTAAGAAGAATAATATAAAATTAAAAAATGAAAATTTAATTTAATTTTGATAACATTTCAATAACAAAACTAAGGAGAAAAAAAATGAAATTTAAACTTTTCAGTGGAACTGCCAATCCGGAAGTTGCAAAAGATATTTCGGAATTTCTTGACAGACCTCTTAGTAAAATTACAGTTAACAGATTCAGCGACGGAGAGATTAATGTTCAAATCGGAGAGAGTGTAAGGGGGATTGACTGTTTTATCGTTCAGCCGACATGTGCGCCTGCAAATGATAATTTAATGGAACTTTTGATTATTACGGATGCAATGAGAAGGGCAAGTGCAAACAGCATAACTGCGATTATACCTTATTTTGGATATGCAAGACAGGACAGAAAAGCGGCTCCAAGAGTTCCAATTTCTGCAAAACTTGTTGCAAATATGATGGAAAAAGCGGGAATTGACAGGGTTGTAACACTTGATTTGCATGCAGGGCAGATTCAGGGATTTTTTGATATTCCGGTTGATAATCTTTATGGAAGTATTCTGTTTTTTGATTATTTTAAAGAACTGCATCTTAAAAATCCGATTATTGCATCGCCTGATATCGGAGGAGTTGCAAGGGCAAGATATTTTGCAAGTAAACTTGGTCTTGATATGGTGATTGTTGATAAGAGAAGAGAGAGGGCAAATGTCAGTGAAGTTATGAATATTATCGGTGATGTTAAAGGAAAAGATGTAATTTTAATTGATGATATGGTGGATACTGCCGGGACCATGGTAAAAGCTGCCGCTGCTCTTAAAGAAAGAGGGGCTATAACTGTCAGAGCTTATGCAACCCACGGGGTATTAAGCGGTCCGGCAATTGAAAGGATTAAAAATTCTGTTTTGGAAGAGTTAATCATCAGTGATACAATTCCTCTAAAAAAAGATTGTAAAAAAATTAAAGTTTTAAAAACAGGAAAACTTTTTGCAGAGGTTATCAGAAGAATAGTGTACAACGAAAGCATTAATAAACTTTTTGCTTAATGAAAACTGTTAAAAAACTTAGCGCAGCAAGCATAGAAGTTAAAAATTCTAAATTTCACTCTTTCTTGCTTCCTTTTTCTGAATTTGAAAAAAAACTCAGTGAATTAAAGCGTCTTCATCCAAAAGCAAATCATTTTGTAACGGCTTACAGATACCTTAATGAGAATAATCAAATAGTTGAAGGCTCATCCGATGACGGAGAACCCAGGGGAAGTGCCGGAAGACCCACACTCAAAGTTTTACAGGGTGAGGATTTAATAAATGTCGGAGTTATAACTATCAGGTATTTTGGAGGAATTCTTCTTGGAGTCGGAGGGCTTGTGAGGGCTTACAGCGATGTCGTAAAAGAAGCTATTAAAAATGCCAAACCGACAGAATACAAAGATATTTTTGAGTTTAGTTTTGATGTGGATTATGATAAAACTCGTGAAATTGAATATTTAATAAAAAAATACAATATTTTGGTAATAGAGAGGGCTTTTGGATGCGAGGGTATTGAATATACTATCCGTGATGATTTGGAAAAAATTAATTTGATAAAAGAAAAGCTTTAAATTTAATGATATAATTCCTAAAAAAAGGAACAATATGAAAAAATTACTAACGCTTTTTTTAATTTTAGGAAGTCTGTTATATGCCATATCTACAGAAAATATTTTGGCGCTATCCTGGCAAAACGGTTTTTGTAAGGTGCATCCCAGAAATCCGGCGTGTTTAAACAGACACAGGGGGGATTATTCACTTACCAATTTTACACTCCACGGACTTTGGCCAAAAAAAGAATATTGTGCTTATAAACCGATGAATTTGGATAAGAGATTTATGAAAATTTTAGAAAAATTTATGCCGGCTGCAAAATTTGGTCTTGCTAAACATGAATGGAAAAAACACGGGGTATGTTTTGGAACTGATGCTAAAACATATTTTTTAACATCTATAAAATTAACTCAGCAATTTAATGAATCACTTTTTAGACAGTTTTTTGTAATGCATATGGGGCAGAGTGTAAGCCTTCAGAGACTTAGAATGATTTTCAGGGATGTTTTTGGCAAAGGTAATTCAAGAAAATTTCAACTTGTTTGTGAAGACGGATATATTACAGAAATCAGGATTAATCTAAAAGGGGACCCTGTTAAAAAAGACTTATATGAATTAATTGACAGTGCAAAAGAGATGCATAAAAAGCAGTGTCAAAGAGGAATTATAGCACTGCCTTAATTTTTAAATAAATTATATATAAAATTCCGGCCATTATTCCACCAAAAATTCCGGCAACAATATCATCTCCCATAACCCCCAGGCCTCCAGGGGCTTTTTTGTCAATTTTGCCTATGATGGACGGTTTATAAATATCAAAAAACCTAAAACAAATAAAAGCGAAAACTAATTTTATTAAAGTGTCTTCTTTTAAATTTCCAAGAACCCCGATTGAAATTAAAACCCCTGCAAATTCGTCTATCACGATTCTTTTATCATCGTGAATACCGCCAGAGTTTTCATATTCATTTACAAATTTATATCCTGTTACACTGAAAAGTATTATTAAAAGCCAAATAGTTGTATAAGGATTTGGAAAATAAACAATTATTAAATATGCCAAAATAGTGGCAACCAAACTTCCCCAAGTCCCAGGGGCTTTTGGTAAAAGTCCGCTAAAAAAACCGGTAATTATAAACCATTTAAATTTATTAAATCTATTCATTGTTCATCCATAAATTGTTGTTTTTTAAATCATTAATTAAAGCGAGCACCTCTTCATCACTTAAATCGTGAAAATCTTCATAAAAAGAAGCCACTGCAAAAGGTTTTAGTGGAGAAGTTATGAGACAATACACTTCATCAAAATATTTTTTCAATAATTCTTTTGTATCCTCCGGGCATACAGGGGCTAATGCTATAATTTTTTGTGGATTTAATTTTTTTATCATTTCATATGCCGCAACGGCACTGTATCCACTTGCAAATCCGTCATCTACTATAATTGCTGTTTTACCTTCTAAATCTGAATAAGGATTATTATTTCTGTATTTTAAATCTCTTCTTTTAACTTCCTGCAACACTTCTTTTGCAATTTCTTCCACGGGTATTTCTGAGAAAAGATATTCAAATTTTGGATTTAATATAACTTTTCCGTCTATTGTTATTGCTCCAAATCCGGCTTCCGGGTTAAAAGGAATAGGCAGTTTTCTTACAACCACTATATCCATCGGGATTTGTTGGGATTTGCTTATGGCATATGCCACCGGAACCCCGCCTCTCGGGATAGCAAATAAAACACTGTTTTTGGGGAGTTTATAAATTTCACTTAATTTTTTTCCAGCATCAAATCTGTCTTTAAATATCATTTTTTTCCTTTATGTAAGTGAACTTGTCTGATAAAGTTTCATCAGTGCAATATAAAAATCCTCATCGGTACTCTCTTCAATAAGACCTTTATTTGGTGAAATGTCGTAAAACAGTTTTTCAAGATTTTTAAACCTGTTTGGAAACATATGGGCTAAAAATTTTGCGCTTATTTCTTTTCTCATTAAAATTGTAGGAGGCATAAGGCCGGTTTTAAGCAGTTCTAAAATAGAATCGCTGTGATAACTTATGTGATGATGGCTTCCATGAGGGCATGAATTAACACTGACGATTGTTTTGCATATATTGCAATATACATATTCATTTATTGTTTTTGCCTCTATTTCAAGATTCATTGAATCAAAAATACTTTTTAAATGGTCCGCCTGATAATAAATTCCCAAGCCTTTATGTGTTTGCCCCATTATAAATTTGTTGCATCCGAAGTTTTTGGCAATCATTGCATCAAGTATAGCCTCATTTACTCCTGAAAAGATGTAAGTATTAATAAGAGGAATAATAATGATTTTTTCTTTAGGAAAATAAGTATCTACTAAATATTTCAATGTTTCAAATCTCAGTTTATATGGTACATCCTCTTCTTCAATATTTTTAATTAAAAACACTATTAATAAATCGTTTCTTTCAATCGCCTGACGCATTATTTTTTCATGGACCCTGTGTATAGGTTTTGCATGCATTGTCATTCCGACAACATCTTTTTTATTTTTAATTATTTCTCTTACATAATCTATTTTTTTCTTTATTCCGTAGTCTTCTACCCAAAAATTCCCGGCAATTGCATATTTTCCAAGTCTTTTAAGTGTTTTTGCAATTTGAGGATAGGTTTTGGTATCTTTGCTTCCATAAATTGTTTCCACTCTTTTTAAAGGGTCAATTTCATAAATTTCTTCTACCTCGACTTCTCCTATTTTTCTATTATTGTAAAAAAGTTCTATTTTTTTTGGATTGCTCTTTATTACTTCTTCATTTCTCCTCCCAGCCGGTGCAAGAATAAAAGAAAAGGGAATAGATTTTCCTTTATATTTTTTTTCCCTGTCGGCAGTTTGAGCTTCTTTTTTATTCATCAGTTTATCAATAGGATTTAATAATCCCGCCTGAACCATTGCAAGGGTATAATATGCTTCTTTATCAATAAATATTTTATTTTTGTTTGAAAATGCCATATTTTTTCCTTTTTTCCCACAAACTTTTTCTGCTGATACCTAATTTTTTACTAAGTTCCGTATCCGGGAATTTATGTTGATGGGTTGTGATTATGAATTTAATATATTCTTCAATTGACAGTATTTCATCTTCTAAAATTATTTTTTTAGGGGAATTTATTTCAATTTCAATAAATTCATTAAATATATTTTGAAAATCTTTGTCTGCTAAAAACACTGTTTTTCTCTTAAAAAGAATTAATGGAATATGTTCCAAATTTTTTTCTATATTAAAGCAGTAATATATCTGTTTTTCATCTCTTAAATCATTTTCACTGAAATTGTTTAAATTAATTATTTTTACAGGTATGTTTTCTTTTTTTGCTATTTCAAAAACAATTTTATCTGCAGCTTTTTTTAAATTTGTTTTTATTAAAAGCGGAAAGCGTATATTTTTTGGTATTTCCACTTCGATATCCTCAAGCAGATATTCTATGAAATTTTTAAAACAATGTGTTTTGTTTTTAAGGGTATAAAATTCCCTTAAGTGTAAAATTTTTCTGATTAATTCTTCTATAGAAAAAGGTTTTTGAATATAATCATCCGCTCCAAGTTCTATCGGCTGGGTTACGTTTGAATGTGTTACGTATGGTGCCAAAAGAATAATTATTTTATCTTTGTTTGAAAGTATGAAATTTTTTAAATTTCCCTGCAGGTTTGTATTTACAAGAAAGATATCCGCATTTGATTTTGCCGCTTCGTCATATGATGCGTAAATTTCGCATTTGGCATTCAGTTTTTCGCTTAAGTTGTTTTGAATACTCTGGGCTAAATATAATTCATTTTCTACTATTGTAATCTTCATACCAGTCCTTATAAGTTAGTGTTGCGCTAGATATAACCGCAATTCCCTCGCCCCTTCCGATAAATCCCATTTTTTCATTTGTGGTGGCTTTTACATTTACAGGAGCATTTATGAGTTTTGTGAGGTTTTTGGCTATTTTTGTTTTATAGTTTTTCAGTTTTGGTTTTTCGGCTATTATTGAAATATCTGCATTTATTATTTCCAAACCTGTTTTTTCTAAAATATTGATAACTTCTTTTAAAAGTTTTATTGAAGAGATGTTTTTGTATTTTTCATCGGTATCCGGGAAAAATTCTCCAATGTCCCCGTATCCTGCCCCTCCAAGCAGTGCGTCTATTAGTGAATGAATTACCACATCTCCGTCGCTGTGTGCTTTTAAACCGTAAGGAACGTCTATTTCCACTCCTCCTAGTATCATTTTTTTATTTTCCTCAAATTTATGCGTATCATAACCGCTGCCGGTTAGGAATGTTTTTTTTGGAGGTTTTAGGCATGGGAGGTTTAAATCTTTAAAATATGTAATTTTTCTGCTCTCTTCACTTCCTTCAATGTATAGAATTTTGCCTCCAATATTTTCAATCAGAGCTCTTTCATCTGTAAAAAGTTTATCTGTATTTATTGCTTTTTTGAGTGTTTCAGTTTTGCTTAACTGTGGTGTTTGGATTAGTTTTACATCGTCTCTGTCAATGGTGGAATTTTTATAAACCACTGTATCAACAGGTTTTAAAAAAGGCACAATGCACTCAGCCTTATCTTTGTTTTCAATTAAATCTAAAATAATTTTTTCGGGAATGCACGCCCTTGCAACGTCTATAACCATTACGTAAGGAGTTTTAACTTTTTCAAGCGCATTTTTTAGACTGAATTGTCTTTCTCTCTCTCCCGGGACTATTGTATAATCGCTTATTTTTTTATAAATCCTTACTTCTTCAGGATTTGCGGTAATTATTGTTTTTTTAAAATTGTAAAAGCTGTTTAATCTATCAGCTACAAACTGCCACAGGGGTTTATTTTCAATTCTTAGCCACTGTTTTTTTACGATATAATTAAATCTGCTAGAATTTCCGGCACTAAGTACTATTAAAGTAACACTCAATTGTTTCCTTTTGTAAATATGTTACGATATTATACAAAAAAATGTTACGAATTGTAAAAAATGTAAAAAATCGACACTGACTAAATGTACTCAACAAGAGTGTAAATTTTTAAACGCTGCAAAAAAGTTAAAAAGTGCAAACGCAAGCACCCTACGGGTTAAGTGTACTTTTTTTAATGTTTTTTTTTCGCTAAAATTTACAATTGTTTCGTTTTATTTAGTCAGTGTTTTAAAATAAATGGTATTTAAAATTTAAGTTTGTTTTAAGGTTTTTTTTGTAAAAAGTAACAAATTAAATAAAAGGAAATTTATGAGAAAAGAGTGGATTAAAAAAAGAAGCGGTAAAACACGTACCCAAATGTATTATGCAAAGCAGGGGATAATTACCGAAGAGATGGAATATATTGCAAAAAAAGAAAATCTTTCTGCTGAGCTTATAAGAAGCGAAGTGGCAAGGGGAAGACTTATAATTCCGGCAAATATTAACCATACTCACCTTGAACCTATGGCAATAGGCAGGGTTACCAAAACAAAAGTAAATTCAAATATAGGGGCTAGTGCTTTGGCCAGTGATATCGAAGAGGAAGTAAAAAAACTTAAGACTTCTGTAAAATACGGTGCCGATACTGTTATGGATTTAAGTGCCGGGGCTAAAAATATGGATGAAATAAGAGAGGCTATTATTGCGGCATCTCCTGTGCCAATCGGTACAGTGCCTATGTATCAGATTATTGATGAAATTAAAGATGTCGAGAAATTAACTTACGATGATATTTTAAGAGTGCTTGAAAAACAGGCAAAGCAGGGGGTCAGTTATTTTACAATTCATGCGGGGCTATTGCTTCGCCATATGCCGCTTGTTGCAAAAAGAAAAATGGGAATTGTAAGCAGGGGTGGTAGTTTAACGGCTTCCTGGATGTTAAAACACCACAAGGAAAATCCTTTTTATACGATTTTTGATGAAATTTTGGATATATGTAGACGTTATGATGTTTCACTTTCACTTGGAGATAGTTTAAGACCAGGATGTCTGTATGATGCAAGTGATGAGGCTCAGCTTGAAGAACTTAAAACTCTTGGGGAACTGACACTAAAAGCATGGGATAAAGACGTTCAGGTTATGATAGAAGGACCGGGGCATGTGCCTATTAATGAGATTGAAAGAAATGTAAGGTTAGAACAGATTTACTGCCATGAAGCGCCTTTTTATGTATTGGGACCTCTTGTACTTGATATAGGGGCAGGGTATGACCATATAGGCAGCGCAATAGGCGCGGCTATGGCGGCGTGGTATGGCGTCAGTATGCTATGCTATGTTACACCAAAAGAACATCTTGGGCTTCCGAATGAAAAAGATGTACGTGAGGGAATGATGGCATATAAAATTGCGGCTCACTCTGCTGATATTGCAAGAAAAATCCCTCATGCAAGAGACAGGGACGATGCAATGAGTGATGCAAGATATCATTTTGACTGGAACAGGCAGTTTGAACTGGCACTTGACCCTGAGAGGGCAAGGGAATTTCATGATGAAACACTTCCTCAGGAAGTATTTAAAGAAGCTGAATTTTGCTCTATGTGCGGACCGAAATTCTGTTCTTATAAAGTAACTCAGGATGCTATGAAACAGTTTAACTGGGATGAATTTAAAAAAGAAGCAATGGAGAAGATGAAAAATGAGAATTAATATATTGACAAAAACAAAAAAAAGTAATATAACCTATTTAAAAATTAATTTAAGGAGTTGAAGTGAAAGAAAAAATTAAAGAACTTTTGCAAAAAGTTGTATATCCTGGATTTAAAAAATCAGTGGTTGATTTTGGATTTGTAAAAGATATTGAGGTAAGCGAAGATGGTAAAAAAACAATTATAACTTATCAAATCCCATCAAGCGATGATGAGGTGGCTCAAAGATTAAACGATACTACCGTAGAAACTTTAAAAGAAGCTGGAATTGAAGCAACTACTCAAATAATAAGACCTAAAAAACCAAGAGAGACTTCAAGCAGAGGTGTTAATAAAATGCCAAGCGTTAAAAGTTTTGTAATGGTATCTTCCGGAAAAGGCGGGGTTGGTAAAACTACAACCGCCGTTAATTTAGCGCTAGCTCTTGCAAAAGAAGGTAAAAAAGTGGGAATTTTAGACGGAGACATTTACGGACCGAATGTTGCCAGAATGCTTGGAATGCAGGATAGAAAACCGGAAGTTGTGGGAAATAAAGTAAAAGCGTTTGAAGTTATGGGAATTAAATTTATGTCTATGGCAAATTTGCTGCCTGAGGGTAAAGCGCTTATGTGGAGAGGTGCTATGCTTGTAAAAGCGCTTCAACAATTTATGGAAGATGTGGACTGGGGAGAACTTGATATTTTAGTTATAGATATGCCTCCAGGAACCGGGGATGCTCAAATGACAATGGCACAGCAGGTACCGGTGACTGCAGGGGTGGCGGTAACTACCCCTCAAACAGTGGCAGTAGACGACGCAAAAAGAAGTTTTGATATGTTTAAACAGCTTCACATTCCGATTGCAGGTGTTATTGAAAATATGAGCGGATTTATCTGTCCAAATTGCGGAATGGAGTATGATATTTTTGGAAAAGGTGCTGCTGCGAAGTTGGCAAAAGATTATGATACAAAAGTACTTGCACAAATTCCAATTGAACCGGAAATCAGAGAAGGCGGAGATACAGGAAAACCTATTGTTGTATCAAGACCCGAGAGTGAGAGTGCAAAAAGATTTTCTAAAGCCGCAAAAGAGTTGATTGAATTTATTGATTATGTGTTGGCTGAAGATTTGGCCGGAAATGAGATGATTCAGCCAATTTATGGGGTAAACGGCGCTCCTAGTGCTTGCAGCGTAAACAGATAACTCTTCTTTTTTCTTCTTTTTATATTTTTAAAAATATGCTATATTAATAAAAAAAGGCTTTAAATGCTTGAAAAAATCAGAAAAATATATGAATCTAAAAATTTAACAACTCCTTTTGAAAAAGCACTTGAGATTTATAATTCTACGCCTTGTTTTAAAATAAATGAAAATGTTTATGATAAAAATCCAAACTGGAATGATGATGTGCATTTTCTAATGCGTCTTATTGCAACAGAAAAAATGAAAAAAGTTTTTAAAGCTCTTAAAATTGATATGGACGATCCTAATGTTGCTGAAAATTTAGAAGAGGGGAATATCGGAACCGCCGGCAGGATTGTAAAAATGTGGAGCGGGAGAGATACAAAAGATGACAGGGAACTTATGGGGGGCAGGTTTAATAAACCTGTAAGACTTGCAAAATTTCCAAATGAAATAAGCAGGGATTTTGATAATCCGATAATAAAAGAAGTCGATTTAACGGCGGTTTGTTCTCACCATTTTGCACCTTTTTCCACAAAATTTTCTGATAAAGCAAAAATTGTAATCGCTTATATTCCCAAAGATTATGTTTTGGGTATTTCAAAACTTCAAAGGGTGGTTAGATTTATCGCCCAGCGCGGATGGCTTCAGGAAGATTTGACAAAGGCTATTTATAAAGAAATTTCAAAAACCGCAGAAACCGATGATGTATATGTAAAACTTAAAAACATTAAGCATTCGTGTGAGTTTCTAAGAGGTGCTTTGAGTGAGAGCGATGGATTTACAACGGAATATTTTGGTGGAAAGTTCAGGAAAAACAGGGATTTGCTTGATTTTGTAAGGAATTATTAATGAATTTAAAAATTTTCACCACATCACGTCAGATAAAAAAATGGTTGGAGAATAAGGATAATCAGTTTCTTGATAAATTTTATACGTTAGGGGAGTTTTTAGGAAAAATTGTTGTGGTTGATGGTAAAAAGTTTATTGACGAGGATTTAAGGAAAAAGTATCTTTTTGATGCCATTAAAAATATAGATGTTGAGAAGCTTGGAATCAGCAGGGATTTTGTAAATTTTTTTAATGATTCTAATTTTATTTTTTCTTTTTTTAATGAACTTTTTTTAGAAGATGTGGATATTGATGATGTAATTTTGAGTGATGTTTATCTGGATTATGAAAAACACTTGGAAATTTTAAAAGAAATTAGAAAAAATTATGAAAAATTGCTGGACGTTGACGGTTATATTGATAAATTTTTAATTAAAGATTTCAGGATTAATGACGGATTGCTTGATGGAATTGATAAGATTGAGATGGTGTTAGACGGATATTTGAGCAAGTTTGATTTAAAAGTGCTTGAAAAAATAGATAAACCAATTGAAATAACTTTCAGTGTGGATAAATTTAATAAATCGCTTATTGAGAAATCTTTAAAAGTTGCCGTGGATGAAGGATATAAATATAAATATGATTTTAAAAATCAAAAACTAGAAAAAATTAAAGAAATTAAAAACAAGCCGGATATTGAAATAGCGTATTTTAGTGACAGGATAAATCAGGTAAATTTTGTTTTTGGGCAGATTGCGAAAATGGTGGATGAAGGAATAAGCCCTGAGAAAATAGCGGTAATTCTGCCTGAAGAGGAATTTAGTGAATTTTTAGGACTTTTTGATAAATACGAAAACTTAAATTTTGCAATGGGGGAAAGTTTTATAAAAAGCAATCTTTTTATCAAATTAAAAGCAATTTATGATTATCTGATAAGCAATGATGAAATGTCGTACAAAAAATGTGAAGATGTGATTGAAGATTTTAAAAATTATGATTTAATCGGTTTTATTGAAAAAACAGCCAGCAATAAAGAGAGAAAAGTTATAGATGAAGAGCTTTTTAAACTTAAAAAATTTGAAAATTTATTTAATGATAAAAAAGAGTTTTTATATTTTGTGCTTGAGAGGTTTAAAAATTTAACTTTTGATGATGTTTACAGCGGAAAAGTTACCTGTATGGGTGTGCTTGAAAGCAGAGGAATGGAGTTTGACGGGGTAATTATTATTGATTTTAATGAGGATATAGTCCCAAGGGTAAGTGAGAGTGATTTGTTTTTGAATACATTTATTAGAAAAACGGCAAAACTTCCAACAAGGTTTGATAGGGAAAATCTCCAAAAGCATTATTATTACCAGCTTATATACAATGCCAAAAAAGTAGCACTTAGTTATGTAAAAAATGAAGAAAAAGCTCCAAGCAGATTTTTATACGAACTAGGATTTGATCTGGGAAAAAGTTCAGACGAAATATATAAGGAAGTGGTTTATAAATATTCTCGAGAAAAAGAAGTAGCAAAATATGATGATGAATTTGAAATAAAATATCCTCTTTATCCAACCACTTTAAAAACACTGCTTGAATGCCCTAAAAAATACTATTTTTCTAAAATTTTAAAAATTGAAAATGAAATTGAAAGTGAAGATGAATTTTTTGGAAATATTTTTCACGAAGCGGTGGCCGAGGCTGTAAAAAATAAAGATAAAATAGACAGTTCCGATGGGTATTTTAAGTTTTTAATGGAAGAAACAACCAAAAGAATAAGTAATAAAAAGCTTCTTTTTGATGTATTGGTAGAGTGGGAAGATAAAATTAAAGTTTTTTGTGAGAGCGATTTTGAAGAGATGAAATACAGTGATAATTTGGTAGAAGAAAATATAAAGTTTGTTTTTGAAATAAAAGAGCTTGCGGCAAGAGCTGATAGGATAGATATCAAAGATAATGAAGTGGTATTGATTGATTATAAAACATCTAAAAATGCTAAGAAAACAGAAGAGTATATTTATGATTTTCAAACAACTTTTTATTATTTATGGGCTAAAGAAAAATTTCCTGAAAAAAATATAAAAACTTTTATTTGGGATATAGCAAATGCTAAAAAAATTCCCGGTGTTTTGAAAGTTGAAGGCTTAAAAGAAATATTAAATAATTTGCCTAAAAAAATAAAAATGGCAGAAGATATAATGATGGATGATAAATTAATAAAAAAAGCCAGTGATATTTGCAGGTGGTGTGATTATAAAACTGCATGTGGGAGAGACTGAGTTAATGTAAAATGGATAATGAAAAATGAAGAGTGAAAAACTGATAGATGAAAAAAGGAATATGATGAAGAAATTATTAAGCGTTGAGGCAAGTGCGGGGAGCGGAAAAACATTCAGGCTTGCAAACAGATACATTTCACTTTTAAATTTGGATAATCCTGTAAATATTGTTGCCATTACTTTTACAAATAAAGCCGCAAATGAAATGAAAGAGAGAATTGTTAAATTTTTATTTCTGTTAAAAAAAAATGATGAAGAGTTAGACGAAAAAGAAAGGAATGAAAAAAATAATATTATCAATATGGTTTGTAATGAATTAGGAATAAATAAAAAAGAATTATTATATAAAATTGATTATTTGATTAAATTATTTTTGACAAACGATAATAATATTCAAACAATCGATTCATTTATTAATAAAATTTTGAGAAAATTTAGTTTTTATGCCGGAATCAGGAGTAATTTTGATGTTGGAGATATAAATATAGATAATGTTTTTAACGAGTTTTTGAAAAGTTTAGATACTTATGAATTCAATAAATTGATTGAAATTGCAAAAAAAGAGGAAAAATTTACATCTCTTTTAGAGTTTTTTGAAAATTTGTATGAAAAAGATAAAGAAATTAAAAAAATAATGGAAAATGTAAAATGGAGAATAAAAAATGAAAATAATGTAATGGAAGAGATAGAGAAAATTAAAAATAGTTTTATTTTGGCTACGGCCGAATGTAAACAGGTTAATAATTTTTTTAAAAAAAACATATATGAAATGCTGAAAGTTAAAACAATTCCTTCTTTTTTGGAAAACGGGTCTTTGGAAAAAGTGAGGGGATTTAAAAAATGTTATGAACCCTGGATGGATAGAGAATTTGAAAAACTTATTGAATATATAAAAATTTATTTTAATTTCAAAGAAAAAATATTTTTTAAAAACCTGTTTTATTTTTATGAAAAATATAAAAATTTAAAATGGAAAATAAAAAATGAGGAAAATATTTTTTCTTTTAAGGATATTGAACATTTGGTTTATTATCTCTTGCGGGAAAATAAAATAGATAAAGATTTTTTATATTTCAGACTCGATTCAAAAATAAATCATATTTTAATGGATGAGTTTCAGGATACTTCCATTACCCAGTGGGAAATATTTGAGCCTTTGGTGGATGAGATTGCAAGCGGAGTTGGTAGGAGTGAAGAGAGGAGTTTTTTTTATGTGGGTGATGTAAAACAGGCTATTTACAGATTCAGAGGAGGGAATAAAGAGCTTTTCAGCGAAGTTGCGAACAGGTATAAACCCTTTGGGCTTGAAGTTGAAAAGCTTGATACAAATTTCAGAAGTGCAAAAAATATAGTAAATTTTGTAAATGAAAAATTTGGTCTTAATGAAAAAGCACATTCTGATAAGAACGGCTATGTAGAAGTGGACGAAATAGAAAAAGAGAATGCATTTGAGAAGGTGTATGAAAAAATTGAATTTTTAAATAAAAACGGGGTAAAAGATAAAGATATTGCTGTTTTAGTTTTTACAAACGATGATATCTTAAATTTAGCCGAATTTTTGGAAAACAAAGGTAAAAAAGTGGTAACGGCTAAAAAAGCCGAGGTTAAAACCCAGCCAAGTGCAAAAGCAATTATTTCGCTTATGAAATATCTGCATAACAAAAAGTTAAAAATTGAAAAATTAAATTTTTTATCATTAATAGGTAAAAAATGGAACGAAGAAGAGTTTGATATAAAAATTCAGCGTCCTGTTAAAATGATAAAAGAGATAATGGATAAAAATGATTTAGTGGATGAAGCAAGTCTTAAACTATTATATTATTCAAGCAGATATGATACTTTAGAAGATTTTGTAAATGATATAGAAAATTTCAGTGAGGAACTTCCATATAAAGAGTTTGACGGGATTACTATTATTACCATTCATAAAAGCAAAGGGCTTGAGTTTGATAATGTAATAGTGCTTGACAGGCTTACAAAAGAAATGTCGGATAGGGGTAATATTCTGTTTTATTATGAAAATGCCAGATTAAAAGAGATAAAACTTAAGATTCCAAACAGGGAAATAATAGATCCTGAATACAGGATAATAAAACAGAATGAAGAAAAATTAGTTCTTGAAGATAAAAAAAATGTGGAATATGTGGCTTTTACAAGAGCTAAAAATTCTTTGATTATTTTAAAAAGAAATGATAAAAGCATATTTTTAACAGATCTTGAAAAAATCCAAATTGGAGAGGTTATCCCCTCAAGCGGTAATAAATATAATGTTATTTTAGAAAAAATAAAAGTTAAACTAAGAAATTACGGAAAACAGGAAGTTAAAGTTGATGAGGAAGAATACAAGCCAAATGATTATGAAGCCATATTTTTAGGAAATGCACTTCATTATTCTTTTGAATGCGAAGATTTAGAGGCGGTTAGAAATATTTACGGTGATTTTTGTAATATAGAAGAAGTTAAAAAACTTTATAAAAAATCAAAAAATAAACTGCCAAACGGTAAAAAAGAAGTTCCTTTTATTTATAACAAAAAAGTGGGTAGGATAGATTTACTTGTGGAAGAAGATGACGGATTTATCATAATTGATTATAAATCTACAAAACCTAATGATATAAGAGGATATGAAAAACAGGTAAGGCATTATATTGAGGTTGTGGAAAATTTAACCGCCAAAAAAGCAAAAGGATATCTGTTTTATATAGATATTCAAAAAAAAGAAAAGGTATAAAATGTGTATGCCGAGAATTTTTTGCGGGAAAAAACTCGTTGATGGAAAAGTTGAGAATAAAAAAAATAGAAAAAACCAATGTGATAATAAAAAGTTCAATAAAAAATATATAAACCAGGCAAGTGTGGAATTTGAAAATGAAGATACTTATAAGCGCGATTGAACCGAGTGCAAACCTGCATTTAAAAGAAGTTTTGAATAAATTGAAAATGAATAATGGAAAATGGGAAATTGAGGGAATTTTTGATAAAAATTTAGGAGAGCCCATAATTGACAGTAATGAATTTAATGTAATGGGATTTTTTGATGTGTTGCCTAAAATTAAACTTGCAAAAAACACTATTGAAAAATTAACTGAAATGAGCAAAGATGCAGATAAAATTTTACTTATTGATGCACCTTCTTTTAATTTAAGACTTGCCAGATCAATTAAGAAGCACTGTCCGAATAAAGAAATAATTTATTATATTCTGCCAAAAGTTTGGGCATGGAAAAAAGGAAGAATTAAAGATGTCAATAAATATATAGATAAAAAGGCTTATATTTTTCCTTTTGAAAAAGAGTATTGGAAGGATGGAATATATGTGGGAAATCCCTTACTTGATGAAATAAAAGAATTTAGAGACAGCGAAGAAAAAGGAAATGTGGCTTTTCTGCCGGGCAGCAGGAAGAGTGAAATCAAATCTCTTATGCCAATTTTCAGGGAACTTGCAAAAAAAATAAATAAGAGGAAAATATTGGTTGTTCATCCTGTATATAAGGATAGAATCGAAGAAATTTACGGAGATGTCAGAGATTTTGAAATAGAATTTCATACAAAAGAGGTTTTACTTAAAAGTGATTTTGCCTATATCTGTTCCGGTACCGCAACACTTGAAGCTGCAATTATTGGCATTCCTTTTGTTTTAATGTATAAGGCGAGAGAAATAGAGTATCTGATAGCCAAAATGCTGGTTAAATTAAATTATGTTGGACTTGCGAATATAATATTTGAGAGGGAAAATTTAGGGGAGTTTCATAAGGAATATTTGCAAAAATTTGATATAAATTTACTTTTAAATGATTATAAAAAAGCAACTTTAAGCGAATTTAGAGAAAAATCTAAAAAATTAAGAGAAATTTTGAAATACGGTAGCAGCGAAAATATTGTAAAACTGTTAAATGGGGAAATTTGATATAATTTTTACAAAAAAGGGTGTAGATGAAAGAACCGATGACCAAATATGGATATGAAAAGTTATCAAAGGAACTTGAATACTTAAAAACAGTGGCGAGACCCGAAGTTGCAAAAGAAATTGATGCAGCAAGGGAACTTGGGGATTTAAAAGAAAATGCAGAATATCATGCGGCAAGGGAAAAACAGGCTCATATTGAAAGAAGAATAGCGGAACTTAGCGATATATTAAGCAGAGCCGTAGTGGTAGACCCGACTGAACATGCTCATAACAGGGTGGCATTTGGGAGCACTGTGTATTTGATTGATTTGGACAGTGATGAAGAGATTAAATATACAATCGTTGGAGGACCTGAAGCAAATCCTGAAAAAGGGCTGATTTCTTATAATTCTCCGCTTGCGAAGGCTTTAATCGGAAAAGAAGTCGGAGATGAGGTTGAGGTTAATCTGCCAGGAGGTGAGAAAGTTTATGAAATAGATAAAATCTGTTATGAAGATATATGTTTTACTTAATGAAAAATGGATAATGGAAAATAAGGAATGATATGGTTTTAAAAGTTAAAAAATTAAATAAAGAGGCAATAATTCCGGCTTATCAGAGTGAAGAGGCCGCCGGATTTGATTTGCATTCGATTGAAAATGTGGTTATTAAACCTGGAGAGAGAAAATTAATAGGCACAGGTTTGGCATTTGAGATTGAAAAAGGTTATGAAATACAAATTAGGCCAAGAAGCGGACTTGCATATAAGCACGGAATTACTGTGCTAAATACTCCCGGAACAATTGACAGTGATTACAGGGGAGAAATAAAAGTATTGCTCATAAATTTAGGAAGTGAAAATTTTGAAGTTAAAAAAGGCGAAAGGATTGCTCAGGCTGTAGTTGCACCTGTAGTTCAGGCCAAATTTGCAGAAGTAGAAGAACTCAGTGATACAAAAAGGGGCGGCGGCGGATTTGGAAGCACAGGAAAATAATGGATAATGCAAAATTGGAAATTAAAGGAAATGAATGATTAAAACTGCAATTGTAGGTGCAAGCGGATATACGGGACTTGAACTTATAAAAATTTTATTGAATCACCCTTATTTTGAAATAAAAGGTCTTTTTGGAAGTGAGGGGGGTGAGAGGATTGAAAATATTTATCCTGCCTTGAAAGGTGTATTTGAAGCAGAAATTGAAAAATTAGATACTAATAAGTTAAAGAGTTTTGATTTAGTGTTTTTGGCAGTACCCCATAAAACCGCAATGGCGGTTGTAAAAGAAATATATGGATATACAAAAATAGTTGATTTTTCAGCGGATTACAGGCTTAATCAAAAAAATTATGAAGATTTTTACTGCCCTCATATTAATCCTGAAAATTTGGAAAATTCAGCATACGGACTTCCTGAAATTTTTAGGGATTTTATTAAAAGAGTGAGTTTGGTTGCAAATCCAGGTTGCTATCCTACAGCCACAATATTAGGACTTTATCCGTTTTTGGAATATATCGAAAAAGATGTTTTTGTAGATGCAAAAAGCGGGGTAAGCGGAGCCGGAAAAGGGCTAAAAGCCACAACTCATTTTGTAAAAGACAATGAAAACTTTTTTGCATATAATCCTGTAAAACACCGCCACAGTATTGAAATAGCTGAAAAAACGGGACTTAATGTAACGTTTGTACCACAGCTTTTACCCATTACCAGGGGAATGCAGATAAGTATTTATGCAAAGCTAAAAAAAGATATTGACCCTGTTGAAGTGCTGAAAGAAAAATATAAAAATGAAAAATTTATAAGAATAAAAGAAAATCCTGTAGAAATTAAAAATGTGGCAGGGACTCATTTTTGCGATATTTTTGCAATGAAAAACGGCAATATGCTTTTTATAAACAGTGTAATAGACAATTTACTCAGAGGCGCTTCTTCTCAGGCGGTAGCAAATGCAAATTTACTTTTTAATTTAGATGAAAGCTTGGCTCTTCCAAAAATTGCTTATGTTCCATAAAATGTTAATAAAAGAAGTTGAAGTTAAAAACGGTGCTGTTTTTGTAACAGATGTTCATTATAAAAAAGAAGACGAAAAATTTTTAAATTTATTAAAAAATTTTATAAAAAATCCCCCACCTCAGATTTTCTTTTTAGGTGATATTTTTCATCTTCTTTTGCCTTTTGAATTTTTATACGAATATAATAAAAGTGCGATTGAACTTATTAATGAATTATCCGCAAAAACCGAAATTTATTATATTTATGGTAATCATGATTTTTGCATTGATGAGTTTTTTCCTAAAATTAACTTTGCAGATGCGTTTGTTGATAAAAAGAATTCTATTTATTTATCACACGGAGATTTAGATACTGAAAATCTGTTTTACAGATTGTATTCTTTTTTTATCAGAAATAGATTTACACTTAATTTTTTAAATTTTATTACTTTTAATTTTATTAATAATTATCTTTTTAAAAAACTGTTAAATAAAAAAATCAAATGTAATTATCATATTTCAAACATACAGATAAATAAACCGTTTAAACATGTAATTATCGGACATTATCACAATTTTAAAATAATTAATAATGTTTTAATACTTTCTTCTTTTTATTGCAGTAAAAATTATTATATAATACAAATAGATAAAAAAATTAATTTTAAGGAAATAAATTATGGCCGATGATAAAACGCTAAAAGTTGGGTCTAATGAACTAGAGCTTGTTGATTTTAGATTATTTAAAAAAGAACCAGATGGAAGTATATATGAAGGTATTTATGGTATTAACGTGGCAAAGGTAAGGGAAATTATTAAAATGCCTGAACTTACAGAACTTCCAGGAAGTGAGGATTTTGTAGAGGGAATATTTGATTTAAGGGGGGTTGTTGTTCCGGTTATAGATTTGGCTAAATGGATGAAAATTCAGGTTCCAAGTGAAGACGAAGCCCCTATTAAAAAAAGAGTTATTATTGCTGAATTTAACAATATGCTTATAGGATTTATCGTACACGATGCAAAGAGAATCAGAAGAATCTCATGGGCAGATATTGAACCGGCTAGTTTTGGTGTAGGACAGGGCAAGCTTGACAGAAGTAAAATAACAGGTATTACAAAACTTGAAAACGGTGAAATAATGCTGATTTTAGATTTAGAAAGTATAGTTGAAGAAATGGGACTTTTTGAGTCTAATCTTGATATTGAAGAAAATGAAATAGAAAAATTTTCAGGACTAGTTTTATTGGTGGATGATTCAGCAACTGCCAGAAAAATAGAAAAAGACGCTTTAGAAAAAATGGGATTTGAGGTGATTGAAGCTAAAAACGGAGAAGAGGGGCTTCAAAAACTTGAAGAACTGTATTCAATATATGGAAATAATTTAAATGATAAATTAAAGCTTATCCTAAGCGATGTTGAAATGCCAAAAATGGATGGGTATCATATGGCTGCCAAAATTCATAATGACCCGAGATTTAAAGATATTCCTTTAATTTTCTCTTCTTCTATTTCAGATGCTTTTTCAGATGAAAGAGGCAAAGAGGTTGGAGCGGAAGGGTATCTTGTGAAATTTAACCCGCAAAAATTTTATCAGGCTATAGCTGAAGTAATTAAAAAATCAAATAAGGAATAAAAATGGATGAAATTCAAGAATTATTAGAGGATTTTTTAGTTGAAGCATTTGAAATGATTGAGGAGATGGACCAGGATTTGATCGAACTTGAAAATAACCCCGATGATTTGGATCTTTTAAATAAAATATTCAGGGTTGCACATACTATTAAAGGTAGCAGCGGATTTTTAAATTTTGAAAAATTAGCCCATCTCACTCATCATATGGAAGCGGTTCTTGATAAAGCCAGAAAAGGTGAGCTTAAAATCACACCTGAGATTATGGATGTAATTTTGGAATCAGTGGATTTAATGAAAGCAATTTTAGAATATATTAGGGACAACGGAGATGACAGTTCTCCGGATGTAAACATAGATGATATTGTAAAAAAACTTGATGCAATAGCCAACGGTGAAATTCCGGGTGATGAAAAAGGGAATAAAGAGGAAAAATCAGAAGAAAAAGAAGGAAATGTTGTTGGAAGAATAAATTTAGATGAAATAACACTTGAAAATGCCGATGAACTTGATTTGGATTCATTAACACCTGAGGAACTTGATGCAGTGCTTGAACATTTAGTAAAACTCAGAAATGAAGGTGAAAAAAAAGAAGAAACTGCAAAGAAAGAAAATAAAGAAGAATCTAAAGAAGAAAAACAGATACCTGAAAAATCACAGGAAAGCACACCTGTTAAAAAGCAGGAAACCAAACCTGCAGCAGCTAAAAAAACTGAAATTAGAAAAATCAGTGCAGCGGAGCAGACTATCAGGGTTGATGTCAAAAGACTTGATCAGCTTATGAATTTAATCGGAGAACTTGTTCTTGCAAAAAACAGACTTATAAAAATATATAATGATGTGGAAGAAAGATATGAGGGTGAAAAATTTTTAGAAGAACTTAATCAGGTTGTTTCAAGTATTTCAATTGTAACAACTGATTTACAGATTGCCGTAATGAAGACAAGAATGCTTCCTATTGGGAAAGTGTTTAATAAATTTCCAAGACTTGTTAGAGATTTATCACGTGAACTTGGTAAAAAAGTTAAACTTATAATTGAAGGTGAGGATACTGAACTTGACAAATCAATAATCGAGGAAATAGGCGATCCGTTAGTTCATATGATTAGAAATTCAATAGACCACGGGATTGAACCTCCTGATGTAAGAAAAGCTAAAGGAAAACCGGAAGAAGGTACTGTATGGCTTAGGGCTTATAATGAAGGTAATATGATTGTAATTGAAATAAAAGATGACGGTGCCGGAATGGATCCGGAAAAATTAAAACAAAAAGCAATAGAAAAAGGGATTATTACCCCTGCAGAAGCTGAAAACATGAGTGATAAAGAAGCGTTTATGCTGATTTTCAAACCAGGGTTTTCAACCGCTGATAAAGTAACTTCCGTTTCAGGCCGTGGCGTCGGAATGGATGTTGTTAAAACCAATATTGAAAAATTAAACGGTATAATTGAGGTTGATTCTGTACCCGGACAGGGGACTACTTTTAAATTAAAAATTCCTTTAACGCTTGCAATTATTCAGGCACTTCTTGTGGCGAGTCAGGAAGAACTTTTTGCTGTGCCTCTTTCAAATGTAATTGAAACCGTCAGAATTGTGGAAGAAGATATTTACACAATTGAAGGTAAAAGTGTATTGAAACTCAGAGATGAAATTTTACCGCTTGTTAATATGGCGGACGTATTTAAAATAGAAAAGGTTTTAGAACCGGATAAATATCTCTATGTTGTTATTTTAGGATTAGGTGCTACCAAAATTGGTTTAATAGTTGACAGTTTTATAGGTCAGGAAGAGATTGTTATTAAATCTCTTGGAGAATTTTTGAAAGGAATTCCCGGTATTGCAGGCGCTACAATCAGAGGAGACGGTAGAGTGACATTAATTGTGGATGTTGCAAGTTTAATGAAATTGGCAAAAGAAACTCATAATAAAGTAAATGCTATTGAATCAGTCCAAGAAAACAAAAAGAAAAAAGAAAAACCAGAAGATTATGTGGTACTTATAGTAGATGATTCAAATATGGACAGGAAGATTATGAGACAGGCGCTTGAACCGTTAGGTGTTCAGGTTATTGAAGCAAAAGACGGAGTAGAAGCTTTAGAAATGCTTAAAAAGAATGCTGTAGATGCAATGCTTATAGATATTGAGATGCCTAGAATGGACGGGTATACACTGGCTCAGGAAATTAGAAAATATAATAAATACAGAAAACTTCCGTTAATTGCTGTTACAAGCAGAACCACAAAAGCGGATAGAGTCAGAGGGGTTGAAGTAGGTATGAATGAATATATAACTAAACCGTATACCCCTGAATATTTACAAAACGTAGTCAAAAGAAATTTAGGGTTATAAGGATAAAAAATGGGTAAATTAAATGAAGTTTTAAAACAGCAAAAAGAACTGCTAAATAAAGATGAGGAAGATAATATTATAGATGATTATGTACAGGTTGTAGGATTTATTGTAGGAGATGAGGAATTTGCAGTACCTATATTGTCTATTCAGGAAATTATTAAACCTATTGAATGGACAAGGGTACCTTTTACTCCTCCGTATGTTTTAGGAGTTTTTAATTTAAGGGGGAATGTATTGCCATTGATTGATTTAAGAATTAAATTCAATACTGCAACCGAACCGGAAATTGACCCTGACACTACAAGATTTATTGTAATGAAAATAAAAGAAGAAAATGTAGCATTCATTATTGATAAATTGACTTCAGCCCTTAGAATACCTAAAAAAAACATAACTCCTCCGCCAAGTACTTATGAAAACGAAGATGATATGATTGAAGGTATTGGAAGAATGGATGACGGTAGAATTATTACAATCTTAAAAGTCGATAATTTAATAAAAAGAGAAGAAATAGTAGGAAATTAATCTTTTAGATAAACCATATCATTCAATAAAAGAAAAAGTTCCCCAAGTAATTCTTTTTTTTCTTCTTCATCTAATTTAGTGTTTTGAAGATTTTCTTTTAAAAGATTTTCTATTTCATCTATTTCATAATCCAAATCTATTAAAATATCCCTTATTTTTTGAGTTCTTTCTAAAAATTCTATTTTATAGTCACCATTTTCATCAAATGTAATGATTGCTTCATTTGTATAACTGAAAAGATTGTGTTTCATGCCCAGAATTTCCTGATAAGCCCCTACCAAAAAGAAAGCCAGATAATAACTTTCTTTGCTTAAATCTACTTCATGAAGGTATAAAGGTGTTTCTTTATTAAATGGAATTTCGCCGTCACTATCACATGTTATATCCCAAATAGTCGCACTTCTGTTTGGAGACATGTTTAATTTGGTAATTGGCATTATTGGAAAACGTTGTTTTAATCCCCAAAAATCAGGAAGACTTTGAAAAATGGAAAAATTTGCCAAATATTTTTCCTGGGTTTTTTCATTTATTGCTTTTAGTTCTTTATTTTTAAATCCTTTATATGTTGCAAAAATAATAGCTTTTTTTATTATTAAATTAACTAAAATTTCCGCATTGCTTCTGTCTATCAAATCAATCATACCAAGATCAAATAGAGTTAGCAAACTTTCAAAATGATCAAGTGCATCATGAAAATATTCTATATAATTTGTTTCATTTATTAAATTATATAAATCGAAAAGCTCTTCTATTAAATCCGGATTTTTTTCTTTAAGACGTAGAGCTTTTGCATTATATTCCTGAGAAAACAGTTCAATTACAGGTGCTATTAAAATAGTTGACGGTGATGCTATAAAACGCCCGCTTTCTGTAAAAATATCCGGCATTGGGACATTTTTTTTAATGGCAATTTCTTTTAACAGATATACAACATCATTACTGAATTCCCTGATTGAATAGTTTCTGTCCCTTTTATTTTCCCATTGTGAATATTCTATTGCAAGTCCGCCTCCGATATTAATCGCACTTAAATTTTTAGCACCGAGTTTTCTAAGGTCTGCGTATATATTCCCGGCTTCTCTTATAGCTTTTTTAAGAGGTCCTATATCATTTATCTGGCTTCCTATATGAAAATGAATCATTTTTAATTTATCGAGTATATTTTCTTTTTTTAATATTTCAATAGCTTCTATAATTTCCGTAGAGTTAAGACCAAATTTTGATTCATATCCGCCTGATTTTGCCCAAACTCCCACGCCGCTGGTATGAAGTCTTATTCTGATTCCTATGAATACCGGGAATTTGTCATATTCACGGCTGACTTCTATAATTGAATTTAGTTCATTTAATCCTTCAATGGTTATGGTTACATTATATCCCATAAACCCTGCAATAAATGCAAGGCGTATCATATCTTTGTCTTTAAATCCGTTTATTGTAATAGGGGCATTTTTATTGTTATAAGTCATAGCTAAAATAAGCTCTGCTTTACTTCCCGCTTCAAGACCGTAATTGAAATTTTTGGCTATTTTTATTAAAGGTTTTACAAAGGTTGGAAACTGATTGACTTTTAATGGAAATACCGCTTTAAATTCTCCTTTGTAATCAAATTCTTTTATTGCCTGTTTGAAATTGGAATAAAGTGAATTTATCTGTTTTCTTATTAAATGAGGGAAACGAAGAAGTAAAGGGCCTTTTATGCCCTGATCCTCAAGATCTTTTATTATATCTATAAGGGCGGGTTGGTTGGCGTAGTTTATTCTTAATCTGTCGTTATCTATAAAAAAGTTGTTTTCTCCCCAGATATTTATTCCATAATCCATAATATTCCTTTAATGTAGAATGTATAATGGAGAATGGATAATAAATTAAAGCTTTTTAATTTTCCATTTTCCATTTTTAATTATCCATTGTTTTAAAGGTTCTTTTCAAAAAATCTTCCCTCTTTTAATTCATCTTCACCTACAATCAATGCTTTTTTAAAATTTCCTTTATCAGCAGCTTTTAAATGTGCTTTGAGGGATTTTATTTTTGGTTCTACATAAACTTTTTGGGTTCTTATTTCATTCGCTTTTTTTAATATAAACGGAATCGCTTCTTCAACCAGTGCCCCCATATAAATACCCTCTCTTTCATTTTCAACTTTTACTAAATCAATAATTCTTTCAATTCCAATTGCAAATCCGACTCCGGGTGTTGGTTTTCCTCCAAGCATTTCTACAAGTCTGTCATATCTTCCGCCTCCGCATATTGCGCTTTGTGCTCCTATTTCATTGCTTATAAATTCAAAAGTTGTTTTTGTATAATAATCAAGTCCCCTTACTAAGTGTTTATCTATTTCAAAAGGAATATTTAATGCTTTTAATCCCTCCTGTAGTTTTTCAAAATCTTTTTGACAAGTTTGGCATAAATTATCTGTAATTTTAGGGGCATCTTTTAAAATTGCCTGGCAGTTTTGATTTTTACAGTCAAGTGTTCTTATAGGGTTTTGGGTAATTCTTCTTTGACAGTCTTCACATAATGCTTCTTTATTTTTTTCAAGAAATGTTACTAATTTTTCTTTATATTCTGGCATACATTTTTCACACCCAAGAGAATTTATTTTTAGGGTATAGTCAATATTTAATTTTTTAAAAATATCGCTTGCAATAGCTATAATCAAAACATCTTCCCATACACTTTCTTCCCCGAAACTCTCAATTCCAAACTGGTGAAATTCTCTAAGTCTTCCTTTTTGGGGTCTTTCATACCTGAACATTGGGCCAAAATACCAAAATCTTTTTGGAGTCCCTTGTCTATCAAATTTATGTTCTATAAAACTTCTGACAACTCCAGCAGTTCCTTCGGGTCTTAAGCATACATCATTTCCGCCTTTGTCGATAAATTCATACATTTCTTTATTTACAATATCACTGCTCTCGCCCACACTTCTTTTAAATAGTCTTGTTTCTTCCAAAATAGGGGTTTCAATATAATTGTATCCGTAATTTTCAGCTACTTTTCTTGCGATGTCGTAAATTTTTAAAAATCTTTTATCTTCGATAATATCTTTCATACCTCTTAAAGCTTTAATCATTTATAGCCTTTTTATTGAAATTTTATCTAAAATTTTATATTTATAGAGGAAGATATGGCAGGTTTTATTTTATAGTTGTAGTCTTTGGATATTAAAATGTAAGGAGTGACTTCTAAAAAGATATATTTTCTGTTAAATAAAGCGTGTCTAAAATTAAAATAAATTTTATGATAATAGATAAAAGGCTTATCACCTGTATTTCCTCCCAGTGTATATCCAAAAGAACGGATAAATTTTTTAAATAAATTAGAAATAGAAAAATTAAGTGAATAATATTTTATGGGTAGGTTTTTTTTATTTATAGAAATATTTAGATTAATTCCGAATGTATGTTTTAAATGTTTAAAAAATGCAAAATTAATAGATTCATTGTAATAATTGTCAAATGGATAAAAATTTAAATTGTTAGAAATTCCAAATTCATTATTTAAATAAGTTTTTTTGTATTCAATTATATTTTGTAAAAAGAAAATTCTGTTTTTTTTAAGTCTAATAAACGGTCTTAATTTAAATGTAAAATATGAGTTTTCAATTGTTTGTTTGTTATTTATTTTTTTAGGTTTGCTTTTAATTTTTTTTACAAAAAGTTCGGGTAATTTAATATTTATATTAACGGATGCTGATGGATTTTTTTGAAATAATGTATCTTCATACAGTTTTATATTTATAAATGAAGTTTCTGTGGATATTTTTAAAAAATTTGGAATAAAATAATTTACTTTGTCAATAAAAGATTTTTTGTAACCAACTATCATTCTGTGGGTTGAATTGGTATCATCAATACTTCCGGCAAATAAATTGATTATAATTACAAATAATATAAATTTTTTCATAAGCAAATTATATCAAAGGAATTTAATGAATATACTTTTTATAGGTGATATTGTAGGAAAACCCGGTAGGAAAATGGTAAAAAAATATCTGCCTGTTTTAAAAAAAAAGGAAAATATAGATTATGTAATAGCAAATTATGAGAATATTGCCCATGGTTTTGGTATAACTGTTAAAACATATGAAGAAATGAAAAATGCAGGGGTGGATATTTTTACCGGTGGAAATCACACATTTGATAAGAAAAAAGATGCAATAGCGCTTCTTAGTGAAGAAAAAATTTTAAGGCCTCTTAATTATTTTGAAGCCCCGGGCAGATGGTATTATGAAGATGAAAATATAATTGTAATCAGTGCAATGGGAAATTTTACAATGCCTTATGGAAAAAATCCTTTTATTGAAATTAAAAATTTTGTTGAAGAAAAAAGTAATAAATTTATATTTATAGATTTTCATGCTGAAGCCACAGCTGAGAAAAGAACACTTTTTCATTTACTAAAAGGAAAAGCGGGGGCAATTATAGGGACTCATACTCATATAGGTACTGATGATTTGGAAATAGATGAGGGAACATGTTATCTTACAGATATCGGACTTACAGGTTGCAGGGACAATGTAATCGGAATTGATGAAAATGCACCTATTATGAATTCACTTACAGGACTTAAACATAATTTTGACGTGCCAAAAAAATGTAAGACTGTTTTTCAGGCTATAGTTATTAAAACAGATGGTATAAAATCAATTGAAGCTAAAAAATATAAAGCTTTTGATGACTCGGAATTAGAAATTACTCAAAATGCAACATTTAATAATGAAATTTGAAAAAGATATTAACAATATCATTAATAAAATTTATTTAAAAGCAATAAATGGTTTTTTTGTTTTTTAAAAGCAGTCATGAGCTTGCTAAAAAATATAATATAAATACATTAGACAGATTAATCAGAAACGAATCTTTAAAAGCTGGAGTATGGGGATTTATTACCGGCTTTGGGGGAATTGTTTTACTTCCTGTTACTCTTCCTTTAAATATTATTGCTGTTTTGTTTATACAGCTTAGAATGATAAGTGCCATTGCTATAATCGGAAAATATGATTTAAATAATGAACATGTGGTAATATTGGTAAAGAGTTGCATACTTGGAGATACAATAAAAGAAATTTTGAAAAAATTTACGATAAAAGAAAGCGAAGTTATAGCAAAAGAAGTTTTGGAAAAACTTACAATTGTAATGATTTCAAAAATTAGTTCTAAGATGGAGTTTCGGTTAGCAGAAGATGTTACTAAAAAAATTACGTTTAGTGTAAGTAGATTTATTCCTTTTATTTCAGGTATTATAGGATTTATAATTGATAGTTTGGCTACCTTTTCTGTCGGATATGTTGCTAAGGAAATTTTTATTTTAAAAGATATAGATGAAAATGAAAAAATAAGACATAAAAATAAATTTATACAATTGATTATAATATTAAGTATAAATGCTGCTGTAGTAATTATGGCGATAATTATATATCTTTTTGCAAAAGGAAAATATTTTATGATTGAATTTTTTATAAAATAGAGGAAATCAAATGAAAGAAAAAATAAAAAATTCTTTAAAAAATTCATTTGTAAACTTATGTAGAATTATTCCTATGATTTTGGCAGTTGTCGGTCTTGTGGGGCTTTTTAAAGCATATATAACTCCACAAATATTGCAAAAGTTTTTTAACGGTAATGTAATTCACGATGTATTGATGGGAGTAATTGCAGGGGGTGTGTCTGTTGGTCAGCCTTTTTTAAGTTATATTATAGGGGGCGAGCTTTTAAAAGAGGGAGTCAGTTTATATGCAGTTACAGCTTTTATTCTTTCTTTTGTAACTCTTGGAGTTGTACAGCTTCCTCTTCAAATAGAAATTTTCGGCAAAAGATTTACAATTCTTTTTAATGTGTTGAGTTTTATTTTTACTATTATTGTGTCTATTGTTACAGTCTGGACATTGAAAATTTTGGGGCTTGTATGAAAAGCGGAATTATAATGTTAATACTTGTAATTTTAATTTATATAGGTTTATATTTATCAGGTTCGGATACTGTATTTTTGGCATTGAATTATAGTTTTAAATCTTTAAAAAAATTATCTTTTGTTTTTATAATGGTATTTGTTATGATGTTTTTGATTGATATGTTTGTAAATGATAAAAAAATAGCTAAATATTTTGATAGTGCAAAAGGAATTAAAGCATATTTAATTGCAATGATTGCAGGTGTTTTATCTCACGGTTCTTCTTATGTATGGTATCCAATTTTGCAGTCTCTTAGAGAAAAAGGAGTGAAAGATAGTTTGATTATTACATTTTTGTATGCAAGAAGTATAAAAATCCCTTGGATTCCTATGATGATTGCATATTTTGGCACCGGTTTTACTGTGGGCTTAATAATTTATATTATGGTAGCTTCACTAATTCAGGGACTGATTGTGAGAAAATTTTTTGAAGGAGAGTAATGGAATTTAGTAATTCTTGTGAATTGTTGTTAGAACTTAGAAAAAAGGATTTATTAAAAAATAGGCCAAAATATTGGTGGCCAAATGTTGGAACTTTTGAAGTAGTAATGGGAGCAATTCTTACGCAAAATACTAAATGGGACAATGTAGAAAAAGCACTGAATAACTGGAAAAGTGAAAATAAAGAGTGGAGGTTAGAGGAGGTTGCTACATTTGAGCCATCTTTTTTAGCTGAAATAATAAAACCAGCCGGGTTTTATAATCAAAAGGCAAAAAGACTTATTGCACTTTCCCGTAATATTTTAAGGGATTTTGGAGATTTTGAAAACTTTAAAGAAAATGTTAGCCGTGAGTGGCTTTTAGCTCAAAAAGGAATAGGATTTGAAACGGCTGACAGTATTTTGTGTTATGCATGTTTTAGAGATACTATGGTAATGGATGCATATACAAAAAGGCTTCTTAAGAAGAAGGGGTATGAATTTGAAAGTTATGATGATATGAAAGATTGGTTTGAGCGGGGAGTGGAGGAAAACTGGGACAGGGTGGCTGAATTTTATGAAAATGATTTAAATTTGTGTTATGCAAGATTTCACGGGAAAATAGTGGAGTTTATGAAACATGGATAAGATATTTTTTAATGGAATTGAAATAAAATACAAAATAATTAAAAAGCCAATAAAACATATTTATCTAAGAATTTATGATTCTCATGTAGAGGTTAGTGCAAATAGGTTTGTATCAAATGATTATATAAAAAAGTTTATTTTAAAGCATATTGACCATATAATTGAAAGACAAAAGAGCGTAAATTATTACTATCTTTTCGGAAAAAAATATATAAAAAACGGAATTGACGAAAAAGATATTTATAAAAATAAACTCCCCGAGGTTATTTTGCCGATACTTTATAAGTATTCAAATAAAATGAATCTGCATCCCAGTAAAATATCTTTTAGATTCAATAAAACAAGATGGGGAAGCTGCAGTTACAAAAATTCTATCAGTTTTAATTACTATCTTGCAAAACTGCCGGTTGAGTTGATTGAATATGTTGTGGTGCATGAACTAGCCCACATTAAACATAAAAATCACGGTAAGGATTTTTGGGCTTTGGTGGAAGAGTATTTGCCGGATGTAAGAGAAAGACGCAAAAATTTAAGAAAATTTGAAAAAGTTATTTAAGGAGAAAAAATGAAAGAAATTTATTTGGTTGTAATTTTGGCAGTTTTATTGGCTGTAGTTATTGCGGGGTTTATGTATTATTTAATGAAGAAAACAAAATTAGAGAGTGAAAAATTAAAATCAGAATTTGAAGAATTAAATAAAATTTACGAAGAAACTAAAAATAAGTTTCAGTATCATATGGCTCAGGAAGCTGTTATGCAAAAAGAAATTGAAAATTTGAATGAAAAAATTACAGATTATGAAGAATTAAAAAAAGAATATGAAAATCTGAATAATGAAAAAAATAATATTTTAAATGAAAATTCAGCATTAAAAGAGAAACTTTCATTTTTAGAAAAAATTGAAGAAAAATATCAAAATTTATTAGAAGAAAATCAAAAAGACAAAGCTTTGATAAAAGAACTTCAGACAAAGATTGAAGAAGAACAAAAATCTTTTGAAGAAAAACTCTCTATTATTAAAAAAAGTGAGGAAGAGCTAAAAACAGCATTTGAAAATGTAGCAAATAAAATTTTAGAAGAAAATGCCAAAAAACTATCAAATGAAGGAATTAAAAATTTTGAAAATATTTTAATGCCTCTTAATAATAACCTTAATGAATTTAAACAAAAAGTGGATAAATTGTATGAAAGTGAGATTAAAAATATCTCTTCTCTTTTTAACGAACTTAAAAATTTAAAAGAGTTAAATCAGCAACTAAGCCAAGAAGCAAATAATCTTACAAAAGCCCTAAAAGGTGATGTTAAAAAAGTAGGAAACTGGGGGGAAGTGGTGCTTGAGAGGATTCTTGAAATGAGTGGGCTAAGAGAGGGAGAAGAATTTAAAAGAGAAGTTGTTTTTAAGGGAGAAAAAACATACAGGCCAGATGTGGTTGTATATATGCCAAATGATAGGATTGTAATAATTGATTCAAAAGTTTCTCTCAATGCTTATGATGAATATGTTTCAGGCAATGAAGATGCCCTTAAAAATCATCTTTTATCAATTAAAAGCCATATTGATAAACTGGCAGAGAAAAAATATGAGGCATTGGTCCATAATTCCCTTGATTTTGTTTTAATGTTCGTACCGATTGAAGGTGCTTTGATGCTGGCGCTTGAAAGTGACCCGGGACTTTTTGAATATGCATTTAAAAAAAGAATTATTCTAACTTCCCCAACTACACTTTTAGCAACTTTAAGAAGTATAGAAGTTTCATGGAGATATGAAAAACAGGCAAAAAATATTGCTGAAATTGTAAAAATGGCTGAAAACCTTTATGATAAAGTCAGGGGATTTGTGGATGATTTTGAAAAAGTAGGCGATAATCTTGCTAAAGCTCAAAAATCATACGAAGGGGCTAAGAATAAATTAATTACAGGCAGAGGGAATGTTATTTCTCAAATCAGCAAACTAAAAGATAAATCAGGCATAAAACCTAAAAAAGAACTTCCAAACGAACTTGTGGAAATTGCAAAGGCTGAAGAATGAAAAAAAGATTTGCTTATTGGATAGCTTTGTTTTTAGTTGATATTTTGGTAGCTATTTTTGCACCAAGACTTACTAATCAAAATATTTTTTTAGAAATTTTGGGTGTTTTATTTATAGTTTATGCAATAGTTTTAAATTCCATTGCAGGAAGAACACTTAAACTTTATGGACATAGAGAAAAAAAAGATAAATTCTCACCTCCCGATAAATTTGTAAATATCGGTATTTTTAGCTGTATGAGACATCCTGGGCAGTTTGGGAATATGTTTTTCCTTGTAGGAATTGCTTTTTTAAGTTCAAAAATAATTGCCATTTTATTTTCAGGCTGGCTGGTGTTTTTAGGGGCTATGTTTATTTTATTTGTTGAAGAGAGCGAAGCTATTAAAAAATTTGGAAATGATTATTGCAAATATATAACCACTACACCTCCATTTAAATTTTCCTTTAAATGTTTAAGAGAGGGGATTGAGGCTATAAAGGATAAATAATTTTTTAAAAGGAAAAGAATGAAAAATATATTAGAATTATCAGCTAATGAAGTTAAAGAATTTTTTTTAAAATCCGAATCTTATTTTAATGTGGATTTACCTCCATATTTTAATTTTAATAATTTATTAAGTAAAATTAATGATGTCTTGTCTAATTCTAATTTATCTGATTTTTTTAAAGAAAAACCTTGGAATTATGATGATATAAATTATCATTTATTCAGTAATAAAGATGGAAAATATTCTTGGAGACCCTTTCAAATTGTTAATCCAGCTATATATGTAGAGATGGTAAATATAATAGCAGACAATGATAATTGGGAATATATTAAAAGTAAATTTCAAGATTTTCAAAGTCCAATAAATATAAAATGTATGAGTATACCTGTACAAAGTACATCCAAGAAAAAAGATAAAGCCGTACAGATATTAGCATGGTGGAAAAAAATTGAACAAGAATCTTTGAAATCAGCTTTAAAATATAACTATGTAATTCATACTGATATTACTAATTGTTATGGCAATATATATACTCATACTATTTCATGGGCATTACATGGAAAAGAAATAGCAAAAATTGAGCGTGGAAATAAAAATTTATTGGGGAATAAGTTAGATAAAAATTTTCAAAATATGAATTATGGGCAAACTAATGGTATTCCTCAAGGAAATATTTTATCGGATTTTATAGCAGAAATAATTTTGGGATATACTGATTTAAAATTGTATGAAGCTATAGAAAAAAATAATATTAAAGATTATGAAATTTTGCGATACAGAGATGATTATAGAATTTTCACAAAGGAATTAAGTACAGGAGAAAAAATTTTAAAATTATTATCAGAGATACTTCTTGAATTTAATTTTAAATTAAATGATAAAAAAACTTTTGTTGAAAATGATTTAATTCTTTCATCTTTAAAAAAAGATAAATTACAATTTATTGAATTAAATATATTTTCATTATCAATTCAGGATGAGTTATTAATGTTATATAAATTTTCTATAGATTATCCGAATAGTGGTACTTTAGCAAAATGGTTAGAGATGATATATGAAAAATTAGTTAATGATGAATATAATCTAAAAAAATCAGATAAGATTGTATTAATTTCAATTTTAGTAGAAATTATGTATAAAAATCCTAAAGTTATTTCTGCTTGTATTGCTATTATAAGTATTTTTGTTAAAGATTTATCTGAGAATAAACAAAAAGAAATTTTTGAAAATATTATAAATAAATTTTCTACTATTCCTAATATAGGTTTATTAGAAATTTGGTTACAAAGATTAATTGTTCCCTTTGGAGTTAATGATTTATACAATAAATTTAATGATAAATTATGTAAAAAAGTAGAAAATCCAGAATATGATATTTGGAATATAGAATGGTTATCTGGAAAGTTAAAAAATATAATAAAAACAATTGATATTATTGAAAGAAATAAATTAAGTAATTTAAAGAAAGTTATTGAAGAAAAAGAATTTAATATGTTTTTTTATTAATTTTAAAAATAAATTCTCTCTAAAATATTAATTAATCTCTCTCTTTCTTTTTGAATATTCTCGTTACAATTGTTAAGCTGCAAAAGTAAATTTTTAGCTTTTTGGTAATTTTTAATTTTCATATACATTACTGCTAAATCATATTTTATTATGCAGCTGTTTGGATATTTATTTGCTAATTGTTGCATTTCATCGATTAAATTTTTTGAATTTTGAGGATTTTTTGTTATTTCATTAATTATATTTTCAAATCTTTTTTTGTCTTTAAAATCAGCTTTTACATCCAAATCATCAAAAAGTTTTGCATTAAATGTAATATTATGAGGCGCTATATCTTCTATAAATTCAGAAGCAATAAGATATGCAAGTTCATCTGCTTTTTGGTTAAAGTTTAAATAAGCTTTATATTTTTTTGGGTCATTTGGATAAATTTCTTTTATATCTGCGCAGGGGTCATCAATAGAGAGTTTTTTATAAGTTTTTGAAAAAAGTAGATTGTTATTTTTATCTTTTATATTTAGTTTGGCTTTTAGTGAAATTTCTTTTTTTTCACATGTAATAGTTGCAAATTCCGGTTTACAAGATATGTTTTTTTTATAAATCTGATTGTTTATTAAAATGTAATTCCCATTTTGATAACTCTTTTTTTGAAGTAAATTAAAATCTTTTAAAGAATAATGGATGGGATTTGAAAAATTACAAAAGAACATTCCTCCTACTTCTTTACATGGATAAAGAGTTACCATACATCTTGGTTTTTTATAAATAATTTTTGCTTTTTTGTGATAAAAAGTGTCTTTTTTATTTATTTTTTCAGTTCCACTTAAGACAGATTGATAATTTTTGGGATTTATGTGAAAATAATTTGGAATAATATTATTTACTTCTTTCATTTTTTGAATAATTTTTTCTTTTAGATTAGCTTTATCATTTTGAATATTGTCTATTTTTATGAATTTTATTTTTTCATTTTGTATTTCTTTTGGTTTTTCTACAGTATAAATATTTATTTCCTTATTACTACAGCCTGTAAAAAATATTATAAAAAATAAAATAATTACTAATTTTCCATTTTCCATTATCCATTTTCTATTCATTTAAGCTCCCCCCATCTTTTTCCAAAGCTAATTCCAACTTTTAAAGGTACATTTAATTTTACAACGTTTTCCATTATTTTTTTGTATTCTTTGGCTTCTTTTTCATTTTCTATTTCAAAAATAAGTTCATCATGAATTTGGAGTATCATTTTGACTTTAGGATTATAATTTTTGATATCAATCATTGCTTTTTTTATAATATCTGCCGCACTTCCCTGAAAAATAGTATTTACAGCTTCCCTTTCGAATGCAGCAATATTTCTGGCATTTGCAGCTGCAAAATCAAAAAATCTTCTTCTTTTAAATAGAGTTTCAACATAGCCTCTCTCTCTTGCTTCGGCTTTTGTTTTTTCCAGGAAATTTTTAACAGTAGGAAATGAATCAAAATATCTTTTTATAAATTCTTTTGCTTCTTTCATGGAAATATTGATTGTCTCACTTAGTTTTTTAGGCCCCATTCCATAAATCAGACCAAAATTTATAGATTTTGCGATACTTCTTGTTGTTCCTATAATATCCGCAGTTTTTTGGTGAATGTCACTGTTTTCAAGAAATGCTTTTACAAGTTCCGGGTCTTGACTGAAGTGAGCAAGTAAGCGAAGTTCTATTTGGGAATAATCCAAACTTACAAAAAGTTTTTCGGCAATAAATGCGTTTCTTATATTAATTTCTGTTGATGTTGGAATATTTTGTAAATTTGGATTTTTACTTGAAAGTCTACCTGTAGCTGTACCGGTTTGTAGAAAGTTTGTATAAATTTTGTGGTTTTTATCTTTTTTTGCACGTTCTTTTAAAGGGATTATATAAGTTGAAAAAAGTTTATCAAGTTTTCTGTATTCAAGCAGTTTTTCAATAATGGGATGGGCATTTTTTAGTGAATTTAAAACTTTTTCATCTGTTGAATATCCTGTTTTTGTTTTTCTTTTTGCAGGTAGTTTAAGCACTTCAAAAAGTATGTATCCAAGTTGTTTAGGACTTTTTATATTGAATTCATTTCCGGCTAAATTATAAATTTCTTGTGTTAGGTTTTGAAGTTTTTGGGATATTTTTATTTCAAGTTTCTCCAAATATTCAATATCCACTTTTATACCTTCGTTTTCCATATCGATTAACAGATTTATAAAAGGCCATTCGATGTTTTCCAAATCCCATTTAACCTCATCCCATATTTTTTCTTTTAATTTTTCATAAAGTTTTAAAGTAATAAAAGCATCTTCGGCTGCATATTTTGCGGCTGTAATTAAATCAATATTTGAGAAATTTTGATTTTTTCCTACAATTTCTCTAAATTTTATATTTTCATGGTTTAAATATCTTTTGGCCACACTGTCAAGCCCTACTGCGGAATCAGGATCTGTTATCCATGCAAGTATCATCGTATCGGCAAATGGAATAGGGGTGTTGATTCCGTATTTTCTTAACATTTTAAAATCAAATTTTAGATTGTGTCCAATAACTTTTTTTTGCAAAATTTTTTCTATGGCTTTTAGTGCTGCATCTTGCGGTATTTGTTTTTCTACTCCCAGATAATTATGGTTTATAGGTACATAATAAGCCCTTTTCTCTTCAAAACAGAAACTAAATCCCACAATGTTTGGATTTTCAATACTGTCTGTTTCTGTATCAAAAGCCACAATTTTATCACCAATTTTATCTATTGTCTCAAACAACTCTTTTTCATTATCTAATAAAACGGCGTCAAATTCTATATTTTTACTTTCAGGCTCTTTTGTTTTTATAAAAAGCCCGTCTTTTTTGACTCTGTCAACTATACTTTTTATATCCAAATCAATTAATTTATCAGCTACTTTTAAAACAGGGTTTATTTCAGGATATTTAAACTCTTCCAAGTTTATACTATCAAACAAATCTGTTTTTAAAGTTACAAGTTTTCTGCTTAAAAATGCATTTTCCCTGCCTTCAAGGAGTCTTTTTTTTACAGCCCCTTTTATTTCATCAATATGAGCGTATATATTTTCAAGGGTGTGATATTGATTTATAAGTTTTGCTGCCGTTTTTACACCGATTCCCCTAACTCCCGGGATATTATCGCTTGAATCCCCCACTAATGCCTGAAAATCCCTGAAATCTTTAGGATGGACACCAAATTTTTTAAAACACTCTTCTTCATTTATTTCTATTTTTTTTATAGGGTCGAATATTACTATTTTATCATCGTCAATTAACTGATACATATCTTTGTCATGGCTTACTATTTTTACTTTTATACCGTTTTCAGAAGCTACAGTGGCAAGGCTTGCTATTAAATCATCACTTTCAAACCCCGGACTTTCAAGCATTTTAAATCCCATTTCTTTGATTAAATCAATAGCAATTGGAAGTTGGGTTTTTAAATCTTCGGGGGCTTCGGGACGGTTTGCCTTATAATCTTTATATATTTCTTTTCTAAAAGTCTCTTTTTCTTTGCTGTCCAATGTAAATACCACATAATCGGTTGGAAAATCACGGCCAAGTGAAACTATAAAATTCATAAATCCTGTAATCATTCCTGTGGGAATTCCTTTTTTACTTTTTAGAGGTGGCAGGGCATAGAAATTTCTAAATAAAAATCCAAAAGTGTCAATTATCGTAAGAGTAGCCATTAAAAACCTTTTTTGTTAAAATATTAACATATTTTTAAAGGATGGAAAGTGGAGCCTATAAAGCGTATAACAATAAAAACACCTATAAGTAAAATTAAATATATTGGAAATAATAAATTTTGTGTAGTTGATGAAGAAAATACATTAAGGATATATTCATTAAAAGATTATAAATTAATAGACGGATTTAGAGTTAAACTTCCTAAAAACAGGCCTTTAGAAAACGGAGTAGATATATCACAAAGAGGTAAATATTTGGCAGTTGCCGTTGACGGAAAGAAAAAAACATCTGTTTGGGATATTGAAAATAAAAAACATATTTTTACTCTCGGATGGCATAAAGGGAATGTTTTAAGTGTAAGTTTTGATAAAGAGGAAAAATATATTTTAACAGGAGGTGAGGACGGCAGGGCATATTTATGGTCACTTGCTACCGGTAAAATGATTGGAGCATTGCCTCCTAATGCTGATTATATCCTTTCGACAGATTTTAGTTTGAATTCCCTTTGGGCTGCTACCGGTAGTTATGACAGGTCTATTACAATTACTAATATTACTTCATTGGATTTTTCATATAGAAAAAAATCGCATAGAGGCGCGGTTACAAAATTGAAATTCATATCAAATCAAAGAATGATAAGCGGAGATAAAACAGGTGAACTTATTGTTTGGAATTATGCAAAAGGGAGTGTTTTAAAAAGACTTCCTAATATGATAGATCAAATTGTAGATGTATGTGTTGATGAAAATAGTAAATTTTTATTTGTAATTTCAACTTATTCAAAAGTGGTGTTATATTCATTAGAAAATTATGAGCAGATAACAGATGAATTCATAAAACTTGTTTCAAATCCAAGTTCTTTGGAGTATATAGTTGACAAGCATTATTTAATTGTTGGTACTCTCGATGGAGATATTTGTATATATGATTTACTTTCGGATGAAAGGGAATTAAAAGCTTTAATAAAATCAAAAAAATATACTTTAGCTTATGAACTTTTAAATAAAAATCCGTTTTTGCAGGCTACAGAAGCTTATAAAATTTTAGAAAATGAATGGAACAAAACATTAAATGTCGCTCATAAATTTTTGGAAAAAGGAGATATAGAAAATGCAAAAGAAGTTTTGAAACCTTTTATGGATGTTTCTGTAAAAAGAATAATAATACAAAATTTATTAAAAGATTTTAAAGAATTTGATAAATTTAAAAATGCCGTGCTTAATTTAAAATATCCTCTTGCATATTCTTTAGCTAATCAATACCCTTCTTTTAAAGATACGATTTATTATAAAAAAATGGAAGAAGACTGGAAAAAAGTGTTTAATTTGGCAAAAGAAGCTGTTTTAAAAGAAGACAATATAGAAAAAGCCAGAGAAATTCTTAAACCGTTTAGAGGAGTTCCGCAAAAGACCCCTCTTATGCAAGCACTTTTTAATGAAAAGCAATTATACAATTTATTAAAAGAAAAATTAGCAAAAAAAGATTTTAAAGAATTTTTTATTTTGGTAAAAAGGTTTCCGTTTTTAGCCGAAACAGAAGAATACAAAACAGCAATAAATTTTGCAAAAATACTTGATAATAAAATCCAACTTTTATTAAAAAAAGGAGATTATAAAAAAGTAATTGAATATGCCAAAATTCTTGAACAGTTTCCCGGATATGAAGAAAAAGCAAAGGAATATAAAGAACAGGCTCGAGTCTTAATGGATTTTCAAAGATTGCTTGCTATGAAAGATTATCATGCTGTTTTTGAAAATGTAAAAATGTACCCGTTTTTAGAAGAAACGAGTGATTATAAATTATTTCAGCAGGAAATAAACGCTAAATTAATAAAAGCTGAAAAATACGCTGCGAAAGGGGATATTGAGGGAATATTGAAAAGTGTGGGGGATTTGGTGAAAATAAAAGAATATTCAATAAGAATAGCAAATTTAATTAAAAGTGCTTATCTGCAACAGATTATTTCACTTTTAGGTAAAAAAATAAAAGGTGAAAAAACCGATGCATTAATTCAAAAGGGTATTAAAAACTATATCAATTTATTCGGATTTGATTTGGAAATCGGGGATTTAATTGAAAAAGCCAAAAAATTAAAAGTGAATATTAATTTAGAAAATATCAGTGAAGGAAATATTGCTAATCTGCTTAACAGAAAATTACCTGTTAAAATTTACGGATAAGTTTTAAATCCTCTTTTTTATTTATGTTAATTAGTTCTTTGTTGTTGATTCTGATTTTTTTAGGATTTATGTGAAAAAGTCTTAAATCAGTTTTTGTCGATTCTTTTATTTTTTTAAGCATTGTGTAATCATAATAACCGATTAAAGGATTTTTAGAGGCGGTGGCTTTATTATTTAAAAGTTTTTTTATAGATTTTTCGGAAATTAAAGGTGTATCCACGCTTAAGACAAAAATTTTTTTTTCTTTTTTTATAATTTCTTCCAAAGCAAAAATGGGAGCAAAAATTTTAGATTTTTCAATAAAAAAAGGATATTTTTTGAATTTTTTTTCTTTTGCCACAAAAAATACATTTTTAAATATTTTTTTGCATTTGTCAAATTGGATTTTATAAAACAGTTTTGATTTATCGTCTCCAAATCTGCTAGATTTACCACCTACAAGAATAAAACAGGGAATTTTATTTTCCATCTCTTCTAAATTCTCCTGATTTTCCACCCGCTTTGTAATCCAAATGTATATTTGTTATTTCCATACTTCTGTCTATTGCTTTTGCCATATCGTAAATAGTAAGAAGACCGATACTTACGGCGGTTAATGCTTCCATTTCAATACCTGTTTTTGAAGTTGTTTTTGCTGTAACTATTAACTTAAATCCGTTTTCAATTTCTTCAACATCCACATCTATTCCGTCTATTAAAATATTGTGACACATTGGAATTAATTCGCTTGTTTTTTTGCCTCCCATTATCGCTGCAACTATTGCTGTTTGTAAAACCGCACCTTTTTTTGTTTTTTCTTCTAAAATAGCTTTTTTTGTGCTTTTTTGCATATGAATTTCACCACTTGCCACTGCAATTCTTTTTGTAACAGCTTTTTCTCCTACATCCACCATTTTAGGATTGTGTTTTTCATTTATATGAGTCAGTTTCATAACTAGCCTTTTAAAAATTTTTTAATATTATAATGTAAAATTGACCAAATTATACTGCCTAAAATAAAACCGGGAAGAAAAGAAAGTTTTAAAATATTTAAAATTATTAATGTTATCAATAAAGATATTATAAGAGGTAATAAATCTTTCATATCAGCCTTTTTGAGAATTATAGTATATTTATTTTTTTATTTCACATTTTTTGGCCCGGATTTCTTTGATATGGGTAACTTTTTTAATTAAATCATTAAGCATTTCATATTCCTCAGAATCGGTGTCTCCTTCTTTTTTAAGATGTTCTCTTCTTGTTTTTAAAATATCAAGCCATTCATCTATCACTTCATCCGGAATATCGCAACGTTCTGCTTCTTTTTCTTCCTTTTCTATTAACCAGTCTGCAAGTTTTGACAAAATTCTATGCATACTTTCTCCTTAAATCAAATGATAATAATGCAAAATAGAATAAATAATTTTAATATCAAGCAAGATTAAAATAACGGCGATAAATTTTTTGACCTGCTGTGGGGTTAAGCGGTAATGCATTATTTTATCTCCCAAATATCCTCCAAGAATTGCTGCAATACTTACATCTAAAAGCATTAAATAATCTATTTTGGTGATGGTTAAATATGTAAAAAATCCACTGAGTGTTGAAAACGGCAATACAAAACTTACCATATAGGCAGATGTTTTTGCGTCGAATCCAAGCAGAATCAAAGCCGGTAAAATCAAACTTCCACCGCCCACTCCCATTAGTCCTGATAAAAAACCGACACCGAGTCCTAATGCCACCATTACCCACTGTTTTGTGTAGTGAAATTTGGCCTCTTTTTTCTTTTTAAACATTAAAAATACGGCTAATATGATGAACATAGCCAAAAGTATTTTTACATAAACCGGTGGGATAAACTTACTTGAATAAGCCCCGAGAGGTGCTCCTATAATTGAGGAAATTGCAAGCGGAAGAGTTGCCCTTATATCAAGAACCCCTCTTAAAAAGTTCATAATACTTGCAGTAATTGTGCTCATTGAATTGATAAAAAGTCCAAATGCTTTTGCCACATTTAAAGGTAATCCCAGGGAGTTGAAAAGAGGGACCAGGACTATGGCCGAACCGACTCCTCCCATTGCAAATATTGTTGAAAAAATTAGGGTTAAGACAAAAAATTCTCCATAATAGAGCAATTCATTCATTCGGCTTCTCCTATTTTTAATAAATAATCTCTGGCTTTATTTCCTCTTAAGTAATCAACAAGTTTAAGTAATCCGTCGGTTAAATATCTGGCTTTATATCCTTTTAGTGTTAAAAATAACCTTGCCATTTCAGATCTGTCATAATGAGGGCATACTGTAACAATTGTTTTATTTTTATCAAGTTCATTTAATCTGTTAGGTAATTCATTTAAAGGAATGTTTTTTATAAACCCAATATGCCATGCTTTATATTCTTCTTTAAATCTGATGTCAATTATTTCACATTCATCTTTTTCGTATAATTCAAGCATTTCTGGAATTTGGATTTTCATTTTTTTTCTTTCATTATAATCAAAATTTTTCAAATATTCATCAAAAGTGATTTCATTCATTTTTTTCCTTTAACAGTTTTTCAAAAATTTCTTTTATTTCTTCAGCCTGGATAAGCCCTTCAAATAAGATTTTTCCATTCATTTTAATACATGGGTCTTTCCCACATCCTTCATCTATTGCTTTAAGTGTGTCATGGTTATAAAAAACCTTTATTCTTAAGGGCAAATGTTTTAAAGTGCACATAATTCTTTTTGAAATTTTTAAACATTCCAGTTTACTGCCGTAAATATATAAAACAAATAAAGGCCACTCAGGGTGGCTTCCATTTAATATTTCACCTTCTTTAAGCGGATGACATGCATCATACATTTAATCTACTTTAAGTTCTTTTGCTTTTCCGCCTTTAAAAGCTTTCATAAGTTCAAGAAGTCCTTCTGTTAAAAATTTTGCATTAAAACCTTTATCCACTAAAAAAGCCGCTGCAAATGAAGATCGGCTATTACCCGGACATGCGGTTACAATCAGTTTATCTTTTGGCAGTTCGTTAAATCTGTTTTCAAGTTCATTTGCCGGGATGTCAATCGCAAAAGGCAGATTCCATACTTTTTTTTCAAAAGCCATTCTGATATCAAGTAAAACAGCTTCACCTGCATTAAATTTTTTGGTAAATTCTTCTAAAGATATTTTTAATTCATTGTTGCCTTTTGGTGTTGCGTATTTAATCATTTATTCTCCTTTTTTTCTTTAAATTTTTTTGCTTCCCCTCCGCTTATTTCAAATAATAATTCTTTAAATCCACCTGTTAAATTTTTAGCTTTAAAGCCTTTATATCTTAAATATTCAGTTGCTTTGTTGCTTCTAAAACCGGCTGGACATGCACATATTATAATTTTATTTTTATCGAGTTTGTCTAAATTCTCAGGCAATTTATTAAAAGGTATATGAATTGCAATTTTAAATTCAACCAAATCATTTTCAAAATCTTCCCTCACATCAATCATTATCGCTTTATCATTTAAAAGCAGTTCTACTGCCTCTTTAGGAGATATTTTACTTTCTCCCATATCTTTTAATGTGGTGTTTTTTACAAATTCGTCATAAGTCATGATTTCCTCCTTACTTAACGTTTAGTAAGTAAATTATACCACACAGTTTTTTTTGTGTCAAGAGAAGAAGAATTATTTTTCTAATTCTTCTTCCATTTTTTCAAAAATATTTGTTTTTTTATTGTCCGGGTCAGTTGCATAAGCAATCATTGGAACATACACAAGGGTTAGAAGTGTACCGATTAAAAGGCCTCCGATTGCAACATCTGCAAGAGGTGAGAGTCTCTCAAGCCCTACTGCCTGTTCAAGTGCGATAGGAATCATACCAGCAATTGTACCAAATGCTGTCATCATAACAGGCCTGAACCTGACTTTAATAGCCTGAAGTGCCGCATCAAATGGTCTGTTGCCTTCTTTTTTATATTCTTTATAAAAGTCAATAAGCAGTACCGCATTTTTAATAATGATACCGAAAAGTAGTAAAATACCAACAAGGCTTGGCATACATGAAGGTTTGTGCATAATAAGCATTCCCCAGGCTGCTCCAATCATAGAAAGCGGTAATACCAAAATCATAATAAAAGCAAGTCTGAAAGATTCATAAACAACGCTTAATGTTAAAATCAATACAACAATTCCTATTGCAATTGCTTTTAACATTCTTGAAAACGAATCTTTCATTTCAGAAATATCCCCTGCCTGGTCGTAATTTGTTATACCGGTTTTATGCAATAATTTTTCAGCATCTGCTGTGATTTTGCTGACAGGTCTAGTTGCCCTGTATCCTTCTACATCGATTGAATAAAGCAGTCCGTCCCTTGTAATTTTATTGTAAGTTAAATTTGGTTTAATGTTCGCAATTTCTTTTAACGGAATTACGCCTTTTGGAGTGTTGATAAGTATATATTTTAAACTTTCGGGATTTTCGTATTTTTTATTGAATCTTACTCTCACAAACTGAACATTCATGCTGCTAAGGTCTGAATTAATTGTAACTACTTTATCATTTAATGCAATTTGAGATATTACTTGAAAAGGAGTTATTCCGTAACTTAGGGCTTTGTTTTTGTCTATTTTGATGACAGCCTCCTGCATATCTTTATCCCAGCTTATTTTTATAGTTGTAAGCCCTTTTATGTGATATAAAAGTTTTTCAATTTTATGGGCAATATCTGGTAAATGCTCATAATTTTCATCTCTTATTTCAATATCAAGCGGTGCGCTGATAGTGGATAAGGCTGTTGCACCAAAATCAAACACTGCAAGTTTTTTAACACCCTGTAGGTTTGCTAAATGATTTCTAACTTCGTTTTCAAGCTGCCAGATTGTTTTATTTCTTTTAAATCTGTTTACAGCGGTAATTGTCATGGTCACACTATTTCCGGCACCTCCACCGCCCAGAGATAAAACACCTTTTTCAGTTCCGATTGAAACAGAACTTCTCTCAAGCCACGGCTGCTTATCCAACCATGCAAAAAATGGTGCAAGTCTTTTTTTTGTTTCGTCTGCATTGATATTGTTAGAAAATTCCAAACTGACTTTCATAATACCTGTATCCATTGGAGGCATTACATCCCTTCCGATTGTCGGCATAATATTTTTTAGACTTAACATTAAAGTTAATATTGCAGCAGCCATAATCAGCATTCTTCTTAAAGGATAAAATTTTCCATTTGAAAATTTAATAATTCCAAGATAAGGAATAATTAATTTTCCTATAGTTTTTTGATAAAGTGCTTCAAAAAATTTTTCTATTTTTGTTTTTGAAAAGCCGTTTTTATAAAGCAAAAGTGAAAGTTTTGGAATAAATGTAATAGATAAAAACCAGCTTATAAGCAGTGCAATAATCAGTGTTTCAATTAGAGGTCTGAATATTTTCTGCGGGAATCCTCCTACAAACATTAATGGAAATGTAATTGCTATGGTTGAAATAGTACCTGCAAAAATTGGGCTTAATACTTCTTTTGTCCCGTTATAAATGGCATCTTTTAAATTTTCGTTTTCTTCCAGGTGTCTTTCAATGTTTTCAAGCACTACGACAGCATCATCTGTGAGCATTCCAAGAGCTAAAATAATGGCTGTATAAATTACGATATTTAAACCTTGTCCTGTAAGATAAAGAAAAGCGATTGTTCCAAAAAACACCATAGGAATAGAAACTGCCGCAGCAACGATTGCCCTAAAGTTTCCAAGGAAAAAGAGCAATACTAAAAGTGTATAAATAATAGCGTCACGCAAAGCTTCCAACATATTAGTATTCGCTGTTTCTACAAGTTCTACCTGGGTGTCTGCAATTTTTACTCCGATATTCGGATATTCTTTTTGAATAACTTTCATAATAGCTCTTGCAGCTTTTGCTGTATCAAGGACGCTGCCTCCTGGAGCCCTCTGAACGGATACGGCAATTGATGATTTATTGTCTCCGATATAACCACTGTTGTTTGTCTGATAAATCCATTTTATATCTGCTATATCTTTTAGTTTTACATTTGGCAGAATAAAACTCTCTTTAAGTTTTTTAACGTCATCTTTTTCACCGTAAAAACTGAGTGTCAAAAATCCGTCTTTACTTTTGATAAATCCAATTGGTAAATCTTTATTCGATGCTCTTATTATATTTATAAACGAATCAAGAGATAAATTGTATTTTTTTAATTTTTTAGGGTCTATTTTAACCATTACCGCACTCTGGTATCCTCCGAAAATTTCCACGTTTCCAATATCAGGAGAAGATAAAAGTTTCGGTTTTATATAACTTTCTGCAATTTTTCTTATTTCGGCCAAATTGATTGAATTATTTTTTGGATAAAGCGAAAAAACATCAACAGGTAAAGTAAAATCACCCACTAAATAAATTGCAGGTATTGCGTTTGCCGGAAGTTTATCTTTAATACGGTTTAGGGCATTATTAACATCAACCGCTGCCGCCTGAAGTCCTTTTTTATAATCAAAAACCACATGGACTATTGAAAAGTTTGGAACATTTGTAGATTTTATCTCATATACATTGCTAAGAGTTCCCATTTCTTCTTCAATAGGTTTTGATACCATTGAAGCAACTACACTCGGTGTAGCCCCCGGCACAGTGGTAAATATTACAACTTCAGGTCTGTTTGCATCAGGAAAAAGATTTTTTGGCATTTTAATAAGTCCAAGCACTCCAAATACAAACATACCAATAATAATTGCGGTTAATAAATAACCTCTTTTATAAAAAAATTCAAACATTTCCTGTCCTTTTAAATTTCAATTTTTCATTTTCCATTTTCAATTTTCCATTATTTTTATAGGATATCCTGCTTTAATTCTAAGTAAAATATCAGGTTTAGAAATTATTACAGGGGAATTTATTTTTTCTTTTACCGCTACACCTTCGGTTCCTTTTGCCAAAATATGAACTTCTTTAATTTGAGCATGCTTTCCGTTTGGAATAAATACATAGTTTTTACCATTTATTGTTAGAATTGAATTATAAGGTAAGATTGTGGCATTACCATTAAAACTTACTAATTTAATTTTTACTTTTTCTCCTAAGATTAAATTTTTGTCATTTACATTTATTTTATAGCTAGGTATGCCGTTAAATGTGGAATTTAGAGCAATTAAATTATACATTTTGTTTTTGTAAATAGCCTTTTTAAAATTATCAGGCACTGCTACAAACAGATAATTTCCTTTATTTGTTGCAATAGTTAAAAGAGGTTTTCCAGGAAATGCATTATCTCCTTTGTTTACAAATTTTTGAGCAATTACTCCGTCAATCGGAGATTTGATTTCTGTATATTTCAAATCATTTAAGATAGCTGTTTTTTGAGCTTTTAAAGAATGCAGGGTATTTTTATCGGCTTGAATTTGTGCTTTTAGACTAGCAAGTTTACTCTCTTCTGCCTGATACTGCTCGATACTTGCCATTTTTACTTTTAAAAGAGCAGCGGTTCTTTTGTGGGTTGCGATTAAATTTTTTAGTGTAATGTTTTCTGCATTAAGTTTTTCTCTAAGAGATTTAATTTTTTCATTTGTTGCTTTGAGGTTTGCTTTTAAATTTGTATCGTCAATTTTTGCAACTATAACGCCTTTATGTACCACTTCTCCCGCATTTACAATACATGTAACTTTACCTGTAAATTTTGTTGTAACTGTAATTTGGGAATCGTTTTTAACAAGCGCTAAATACGGATATGTTAAAGTCGCCTGTGTTTTTGGCTGTATAGTTTTTACAACAATCGGATATATTTTTGCTGCTGCTAATTTTGCCTCTTCTGCTTTTCTTTTTTTAACCAATTTTACTCCACCTATTACTAAACCTATGGCAATCAGTATTACAATACTCCAAGCGATTAATTTTTTCATTTGAATATCCTTTCTAAGTTATTTCCATAAATAAATGCAAGATTTGCGATTAATGAATTTTTACTAGCAATTAAATTTGCCAAATTTGCTTTGGCAAGTGCTAAATCATCTTCATATTTTAAATAATCATCCACTGTCATTCTGTTTAATTTAAATGCCACTTTTGCTCCTTTTAGCAGTTCTTGTTTTATTTCAATTGAATTTTGAGCTAAAACTATTGATTTTTTAAGTTCTTTTAAAGTATCTGTTATTTTCATAACTTCTGCGTTTAAATCCTTTATTGTTTTCTGAATTTCTAGGGAATTTTGAAGTTTTTCTATTTTAGCTTTTTGAATTTCTGCGCTGTTTTTTCTGTTAAATATATTCCAGTTTAAATAAATACCGGCACTTGCATAATTTAATGCCAGTTTGTCGTCATTATTGTATGCATTTGCAAAGGCTCTGTATCCTTTTATCTGAAGTGTTAATTTTGGCCAGAATGAATCTTTTGCAATTTTTACGTCATAATTACTTGCCGTTAAATTTTCTTTCAGTGGTTTAACGGCTAAAAATTCTTTTTTTTCAATATTTGAATTTGCAGTGATTTGAACAGGAGAAGATAATTTTATTTTTGTAAGTTTGTAAATTTCCGAAACGACAGAATCTATTTGTGTATTAATATTAGATATTTTTATATCTATCTGGTTTAGGGCGTCTTTAAGCCTTAAAGCGTTAAATTCAGGAATTCTTCCGACTTTTACACCAACTTCTATTGCTTTTAATGTAGTGCTGATTGATTTTCTTTCTTTAATTAAAGCTTCTTTTAATTTTATTAAATAATTGTATTTGCTAAGAAGCGTTATTAATAAACTTTCCCTTTTTAAAAGATTGATTTTTGCCTTATATTCAGTTGCTTTAAGTAAATGGGACATTTTATTTTTGGTATCGTAAATATTTTTTACAAAAACAGGCATTGATGCGGAAAAGCCGATTTTTTCAATATTTTGGGAAAACGGATAACCTCCGTGTTCCATTCCTATTTTTGCTGACACTGTAGGAGGAAGCGGTCTTAGATTGGTTGGGGTTGAAAAATGCTCTGCACTTGCAAAAAGAGAAATGCTAGGATATAAACTGTTTACTATCTCTTTTTTTATTGTTTTGGTTTTTTTAATTAGTACCGAATCAATTTGCGTATCAGGTGTTTTTTTAATGGCATTAAACAGCTCGCTTAAATTTGCAGCGTTTAGTGAGATTGCCGCTATTAGTGCAATAGATAGTTTTTTCATTGTTTCGCCTTTATGTAATTTGTTATTGTCAACATCAATTCTTCCTTTAAATTAAATTCGCTTGAAATTTTGCAGCATGTAATAAGAGATGTTATTTTTTTTCTTATTTCCATTGTATTTAAATATGTTGTAAAAGATGAAATTATCATATTTTGAATAAAGAATGGGTTTATATTTGTTTTTTTTAATATTTTGTTTAGAGTCTGGATCATTTTGGTAATTATTGAAACTGCCTCTTCATTTAAATTTCTAAATTCACATGAAATTTCTTTTGAAAGCAGTTTTGATAGCAAGGGTTCTTTTGTAAAAAAAGCGTGCAAAGAATCGATATAATTTTCCAAATCTTTAAAAATATTTCCTGAAATTTTAAATTCAAGTGAGATAAAATAATTGATGAAAATGGCATTGTATAAATCATTTTTGTTTTTGAAATGATAATAAAGCGCCGGTTTTGTAATATTTAGTTCTTTTGCAATTTTTTCTAAACTTGTGTTTTTGTATCCTTCGATTGCAAAATGTTTTAAAGCTGTTTTAATGATTTTTTGTTTCATTTTTATCCTTACTTATCAGTAGGTAGATTGAATTATAAAATTTTTTTGTTAAAATGTCAATAAAAAAAGGAAAGAAATGAAAAAATTAATTTCTATAATTGCAATTTCTTCAATAATGTTTGCGGCAAACACTAACAATAACGATGAATTAAATAAAAAGCTTGATTTAATACTTCAAAAAATGAACGAACTTGAAAAAAAAGTTGAACAAAGAGACGAGCAGATTAAAGAATTAAAAAAAGAATTGAAACAGGAACAAAAGAAAATTCAATTACAGGTAAAAAAACAGCAGGAAACTCAAAAAAAAGAAATTGAAAATAAATTGATACTTAGCAGTTGTAAAAATATAGGAGTAAGCAATTTTTCTTATAAATATCATGATGATGTAATCCCTTATTATACATTAACTTATACATTGACAAATAAATATCCTAAAAAAATTGTTCATTTAAAAGGCGATTTGATTGTTGAGGATAAAGATGAAGTTAAAATACTGCAGGATTATATAGACAGGGATGTGGATTTAGCTCCTGGCCAAAGTGTTACAATTAAAAAGGTCCATACAGTAACAAGCGATATGGAAAAAGAGCTGGCAAATGAAAAATCTGAAAATTTAAAAGTAATTTTTGAAGTAATCAGGGCTGATCTGGCTGATGGCGGAAGGGTTGAGTGCGGAATTTTTTAACATACCTTTTTTCCGCTGAGTATATTCAGTTCATCACAGCTAAAACCTGCTTTTAATCTTGCCGCCACATTTAAATCTTTCTTTTTCCAGTCTTTAAAGAAATTGTCAACTATTTGAAAATATGTTTCAATTGGATTTAAATTTTCTTTTTCACAAGCCCATTTAAACCATTTATCACCTTTTTTTACGTGAGGAATTTCCTCTTTTAAAATAATTTCAAGTGTATTGATAACTTCATTTGCAAAAGGGTCGTTATATTTTTGCAGTCTGTTTATTATCTTTTCGTTTGCATCAAGTCCGTTTGCCTCATACCATCTTGGAATTATTGCCATACGGGAAAGTAAATCCTGAGTTTTCTGGCTCGCTTCAAAAAGTGAATTATGAACAGGAAAATCCCCATGTTTGTATCCTGTTTTTTCAAGAAGATTATTTATCAGTTTAAAATGTCTTATTTCATCTTCTGCTACTTCCAGCCAGTCTTTGTAAAATTCAACCGGCATATTTCTAAAACGATATGCAGCATCAAGTGCTAAATCTATTGCTGAATATTCAATATGAACTATAGCGTGAAGTAAAACGGCTTTTTTTTCATTTGTTTCAAAGCCCCTGCGTCTCGGAACTTTTGCAGGCGGGACAATTTTGCAAAAAGATGTATAGCTTGGTTTTTCAAAAAATTTTGCTTTTTTGTCTGTAGCAGGGATGATTTTAATTTTTTTGATTATGTTTTCTTTTTCATTCACATCAGTGGAATTTATGGCTTTTTCTAAAAGTTCATACATAAAAAACCTTTTTATTTAATTATAACATTTTTCTTTTTTTATGCTACAATCCGTTATATAAAAATTTATATAAGGTAGAAAAATGTTAGTTGATCCGTTTAACAGGGTGATAGATTATATTAGGGTTTCTGTTACAAGCAGATGTAATTTCAGGTGTTTATATTGTATGCCAAATACTCCGTTTGAGTGGGAACCTAAAGAAAACGTGTTAAGTTATGAGGAGATGTTTGAATTTTTACGTTTGGCAATTGATGAGGGAATTAAAAAAATAAGATTGACAGGCGGAGAACCGTTAGTCAGGAAAGATTTGGACAAGTTTGTAAAAATGCTGCATGATTATAAACCGGAACTTGATTTGGCACTTACCACAAATGGTTATTATTTAAAAAAATATGCCAAAAAGTTAAGAGATGCAGGGCTTAAAAGGGTGAATATCTCTCTGGATTCACTTAAAAAAGATGTGGCTAAAAAAATTGCCCAAAGGGACTGTCTGGATAATGTATTAGAAGGGATTGATGAGGCTATAAAGGTCGGATTTAGGGTAAAATTAAATACTGTTGTTATGAGAGGAATAAACGATAATGAAATTTTGGATTTACTGGAATTTGCAAAAAATAAAGGTGTTCAGATAAGATTTATTGAATTTATGGAAAATGAAAGGGCATATCCCGGAATTAAAAGGGTCGATTCCAAAGAAGTTTTGGAAAAAATAGGCAGCAGATATTCTTTTAAAGAACTACCTAAGAAAAATGAGGCAAGTAAAAATTTTGTATTGGATGACGGCAGTGTTTTTGGTATTATAGAACCTCACAATGAAGAGTTTTGCAAAAGTTGTAATAGAATAAGGTTGACGGCTGAAGGGTATTTGATACCTTGTTTGTTTTTTACGGAAAGTTATAATATAAAAGAGGCTATAAGAGAGGGTAATATACAAAAAGCCGCTGAAATTTTAAGGGATGTTGTAAAAAATAAACCTGAAAAAAACGACTGGCAGGAAGAGAAAATAAGTGATAGGGCTTTTTGGGAGACTGGGGGATAATTTTAATGTATAATGGAAAATGGATAATGTAAAATTAAAAGTTAAAAGTGAAAAATTAAATAGGTGAAAAAATGGAGAATATAAGAAAGGCGGCTGAAGCGATAAAAAAAGCCAGTCATATTTTAATAACTGCCGGGGCCGGGATTGGTGTTGATAGTGGACTTCCCGATTTCAGGGGAAGAGATGGGTTTTGGAGGGCATATCCGGTTGCAAAAAAACTTGGACTTTCTTTTGAGGCCTTGGCAAATCCGAAATGGTTTGAAATTAATCCTGGACTTGCATGGGCATTTTACGGCCACAGGTTGAAAATATATAGGGAGACCACCCCTCATGGGGGTTTTAATATTTTGCTTAATTTACCCCAGGATAAATTTGTTTTTACCTCAAATGTTGACGGACATTTTCAAAAAGCCGGTTTTAGTGAATTAAAAATTGTGGAAATTCACGGAAGTATCCATTATTTGCAATGTACCAAGCCCTGTAGTGGCGATATTTGGGAAAATAGGGAAAATATTGAAATTGACGAGAAAAAATTTAAGGCTTTAAATTTTCCTAAATGCAAAAATTGTGGCATAATTGCAAGACCTAATATTTTGATGTTTAGTGATTTTAGGTTTGTGGACAAAAGGGTTAAGCTTCAGCTTGCTCGCTTTGAATACTGGCTTCAAAGAGTGGATAATCTAGTGATTATTGAAATAGGAGCCGGCACTGCGGTACCGACTGTCAGAAATATGAGTGAAAGAATCAGGAATTCTTTTGGAAGCACTCTTATTAGAATTAATCCACTTGAGAGTTTTGGAGCCGATATTCAAATAAAACTTGGAGCATATGAGGCATTAAAAGAAATTCAAAAATATTTATAAAGGTAAAAAATGAAAAAATTGTTACTTGTTTTAATTTCAATTTATTTATTTGCATTTAATTTAAATCAAAATTATAAGTGTGAAACACTTGGTTTTTCTTTTAAAAAAGACGGGAAAATTTACAATGTGCCAAATGATGTAAAAACGAATAAACAGTTGCAAAAAGATTTGGGAAAATTATACAAAATCAGTTTTATACCGGTAAAAAATGCAATTAAATTAACTGTCGGCGATAAAAATGACACATTGCCTTACATTCAGACTATAAAAAACAAATTAGACGTATATGTTACAAGAGATAGACAAGTTATAGTCTTTTTAGATAAAAATGTATCACAGGTGGCTGTTAAAATACCATCTCAGCAAATGGTAATTTTTTATCAGTGTAAATAAATTTTTAAATTATTTTTGTTTAAATATTAAATTTATTTTAAATTTGTTGTATAATATCCCAAGGGGATAAAATGAAAGAAAAATTGGAAAATTTTTTTGCACGGCTTATTCTTGGGAAAAATGAACACTTAGATGTTATCGATTATATTAAAAAAACGTTTAGATATATAATACATTCCCAGGTTATGAAAGTAGATTTACTTTCAATTTTCTTTTTTATAGGCAAATGGCTTCCTTTTGCCGTTGCCATTGGAATTACCACGGGGGTGATTGCCTCTTTAATGGATTTATTAATTGTCCATATAAATAAACATTTAAATTCCAATATAATTTATTTATTTATTTATCCTTTGTTAATTTCCGTTATTACGGGTTTTGCTTTAAAACAGGATGCAAAAATCGGAGGTCCGGGAATCGGTTTTGCGGTTTTACATTTAAAAACCCCCTTTTTTTTAAAAGCTAAAACACTTTTATTTAAATTAATAATTTCTATTTTTGTACTTTCAGGAGGATTCATAGCGGGAAGGGAAGGACCGTCTTTTTTCTTGGGAGTCGGTCTTGGTGAATGGCTTGGCAAGGCATATGGATTTTCAAGAAAGTTTAAAAATATGCTGGGTCTTATAGGCGGTGGCGCTTTTACAGGTGCTTTGCTTAAAGCCCCTCTTGGAAGTTCTATTTTTGCAATGGAACTTGAAAATACTTATGATTTTGATTACAGACCTTTTGTGCCTATGATTGTTGCATCTATTACCAGTTATTTGACTTTTTCATTTTTTAGGGGAAACCACGCCTTTATTAATTTGGTAAAAAAGCCTGTTTGGTATTTGAATGATATTCCGTATATTATTTTAATGGGTATAGTTATTTCAGTAATTATATATATTTATACTATAACTTTTCATTTTCTTCAGAAATCTTCAAGAATTATTCCGGTAAACAGACGACCTGTAATAGGTACAATTATTTCAATTCCTTTTTTAATCGGGATTTATTATACAACTCACAATATTGATATTTTATCAGCTCCGGCGAACATGGAAATACTTTCAAATTTAGCCCAGCATCAGTTTAGTATAGAAATGGATATTGCTTTTATTTTATATACAATAGTAATTACATCTTTTACTTTGGCTTTCGGTATTCCGGGAGGTCTTGTTTTACCCGTTTTGATAATCGGGGCGGCTGTCGGTAATATTTTTGGAAATTATTTTCCTGACGAAATTGCAATGTTTACATTAGCCGGGATGGGAGCGGCTTTGAGTGCGGCTGCAAAAACTCCTCTTGCGGCAATAGTCATGATTACTGAAATGAGCCATGACGATGTGGTGATTCCTATGACCGCCGCTGTTATTACCAGCTATCTTACAAGTTTTGGATACAGCCTCTATCTTGGACTTGAAAATCCTTTTAGAGGCGATTTAAAATCCCTTCATTCACATATGAAAAATAAAAATGATTAAAAATATTGTTCATTTTTTTATAATACCTTTTTTTTTAGGTGTAATAGGTGGATTTTCTGCCATTATATTCAGATGGCTTATAAAAATTTTCACTATGTTTAATGAAAAATTAAATATTTTCCAATCAAATTATTTTTATTTAATTTCAATTCCTGTTATTTTTTTATTATCAGACTGGCTGATAAAAAAATTAAAAATTTCATCTGAAAATGTGACACTTGATTTAATAGCAAAAAAAGTTATTTTATTAAAGGGAAAATTTTCTAAAATTAAAGGATTTTTGGTTCTGTTTTTAACGAGTCTTAGCATTGGTTTTGGTATTCCTGTGGGTAGGGAAGGTCCGATTGCTAAACTAGGGGGGCTTTTAAGTGAGATTTTTTTAGAAAAATTAAAAATAGAAAAAATAAATTTTCCAATTTATCTTGGTGCTGGTATTGCATCTGCAATTGCAGCCACCTTTAACGCACCGGTTGCCGGGGCAATACTGGGACTTGAAATAATAATTGGTAAAATAAATTCTTATATAATTATCCCTTTAATTATTTCTATAGTCACGGCAACATTTATATCAAGAGAATTTATCGGTAATTTTGCTGCATTCATTGTGCCGCATCTGAGCTGGAACGAGGAATATGTTTTTTTTATACCTTTTGAGGCATTGTTTATTTCCGTTCTTTGTCTGATTGTAATAGAAGGATTGGAATATTTAAGAGTTTTAAAAGTAAAAAACCGTCATTATTGGCATAAATATATTGTTATTTTGGGATTATTCGCTGGTGTAATAATTTCATTGGTACCTGAAAGTGCCGGGATCGGATATGAACATATTACAACTATTTTAAATGACAATTCTTATTCTGTATCATATATTTTTATAATTTTGGCGGCTAAAATCATCGGTTTGATTTTAAGTATTGGAAGCGGGCTTTTTGGAGGAATTATGTCTCCTAGTATTTTTATAGGCTCGTTTGGAGGATACTGGTTTGGAAGTGTTTTTGATTTTTTAGGAATAGATCCGAGGGTGTTTGCGGTTGTAGGGGCTGCATCAATGCTTGCGGGAATTACAAAAACACCTCTTAGAAGTTCAGTTATTATTACAGAGCTCACACATTCTTATCAGTTGGTTTTACCTATTTTAGTGGCTTCAAGTTTAACCGTTTTTTTAATTTCTTTAATAAAAAGGGATACATTTTTTAAACGTTCTCTTCTTCAAAAGGGTATTGATATTGAAAATAAAGAAATTTACAAATTTTTAAAAAACTGTAATTTAGAAAAATATTTGGTAAAAATTCCGGCAATAAAAGAAAAATTTTCAGTTTACAGGGCTTCGCTTTTAATTAAAAAAAATAAATTTAATATTTTAGCTGTTGTTGATGATAACGGAAAATTAATCGGACTAATTACACTTACCGATATAAGAAAAAGCTTTTTACTAAATAAAAAACATTTAGAAATAAAAGATATTATGACGAAAAATCCTTTTGTAATAAAAACCAATTCCTCTTTGGAGGATATAATAAGGGCGATTGGTCTTATTGAAAACAGATTTGTACCATATACAGATGAAAAAGGAAATTATTTGGGGTTTATAGATTTGAGATCTCTTGTAAAAGATTTGTCTATAACTTACAATTCGTTTTATTTGAAATAAAAAGATTTTTTTAGTATAATTCCACTTCAATGCCTCCTTGCTCCGGCATGGGGCTATAAAAACAGCCATAAGGAGAGATCTAATGATTAGACATTATGAAACAATGTTTATTTTAAAACCGACATTAACGGATGAAGAAAAGGAAAAAAACCTTCAAAACATGCAAGAACTTATTGCAAAAGAAGGTGGTGAAGTAGTTGCGCTTGATAAAATAGGTATTAGAGAACTAGCATATCCTATTAAAAAATTTGAGAGAGGAGATTACTATATAATTTATTACAAAGCTCCGTCAAATGCAATGTTAGAACTTGAAAGACAGATGAGATACAACGAAGATTTATTAAGATTTATGACAGTAAAATACGAAAATAAAAAAGAAATCAAACGCTGGGAAGAGATGGCAAAAAATGTACAATAAAATTATCCTTGTAGGAAATTTAACAAGAGACGTAGAATTAAGATATTCGCCTGCAGGGACAGCTATTGCAAAATTTGGAATTGCTACAAACAGAACGTATAAAGATACAGTTACAGGTGAAAATAAACAGGAAGTTATGTTTATAGATGTAACAGTTTTTGGTAGAAGCGCGGAAATTGCCAATCAGTATTTAAGAAAAGGCTCAAAAGTTTTAGTTGAGGGTAGATTAGTATTAGACCAATGGGTAGACAGCAGTGGTCAGAAAAGAAGCAAGCATTCAGTTGTAGCTGAAAAAGTGCAGTTTATGGAAACAAAAGCTGAGGCTGAAAGAAACAGAAGTTATGAAAATTCTTATGAAGCACCTCAGCCTCAATCTCAAGCACCTAGAGGACAAACACAACCTAAACAAAATAATGAAATTCCATCAATTGATATTGATGAAGACGAAATACCATTTTAAAGGATAGATAATGGCACAAGATCCAAAGAAAAAATACGGAAAAAAAAGATGTAAATATTGTGAAATGAAAGTTGATTATATCGGATACAAAGATATTGATCTTATTAAATATTCATTGTCTGAAAGATATAAAATTATGCCAAGAAGATTAACTGGTACTTGTAAAAAACACCAAGATATGGTTCAAAAAGCTATTAAAAGAGCAAGACAGGTGGCATTAATCCCTTATGTAGTAGACAGAAAAAGAGTTGTTGAAAATCCTTTTGAGGCTATTAAACCTCTTAAATCTAAATAATTCTCCCCTTTTTATGGGGCTAATTTATGGCTACAATTTATCTTAATAAAAAAAATCTTTTTTATAATCTAGATAAAATTTCACAAGTTAATCCGAATATACTTGCAGTAATTAAAGACAACGCTTACGGACATGGAATAATTACTTTTTCAAAAATGTTAAGGGAATACGGAATTAAAAAAGTATGTCTCAGAAATAATTTTGAAGCCGAACTGGTAAAAGACATTTTTGAAGAAGTAATAATTTTTTATCCAGGAACTAACAGAAATGCCAAAAACATATCTTATTCTATAAATTCACTGATTCAACTTAAAAAAAACCGACACCCTTATATTCATTTAAAAATAGATACCGGAATGCACAGAAACGGTATTTTAATGGAAGAATTGGAAGAAGCTTTAGAAATTATTAAGAAAAAAGAATTAGAACTCAGAGGTGTTTTTTCTCATTTTTGTTGTGCTGATGAAACTACTCCAGATACTTTTATTCAATATAAAAGATTTGAAGAAGTTAGAAATAGAGTTATTGAATTTTGCAAAAAAAATAATTTAAATATTCCTTATTTTCATTTAGCAAATTCCGAAGCCCTTCTTAAGCTTCCAAAAACTTTTGATTATGTGCGCCCAGGTATTGCAATGTACGGTGGAATTGACGGATTTAAGCCTGTTATGAAACTTGTGGCAAAAACCATTTCAAAAAGAAAAATAACTTCTCTTCAGGGAGTTGGATATAACAAAAAATTTATAAGTAGCAAAGATATGACCGTTTCAACTGTTGATGTGGGATACGGTGATGGAATCCCTTATTTTACAAACGGCTGCGAATTAAAAGAAACTCAGGCTCTTGGTAAAATTTCTATGGATTCAATGATAGTTGAGGGCGATTTTGATGAAGTTATCATTTTTGATGATGTAAAGGAGTTTGTTAAAAATTTTAACACCATAACTTATGATATTTTAGTAAAAATGTCTCCTAAAATAAAAAGGATAATAAATTGAAAATGAAAAATGTAAAATGTAAAATTAAAAGGTAAAGTTAAAAATTTATGAAGGCAATAACAGTAACCCAGCTTAATAATCAAATAAAATCAATTGTTGATTCCCATTTTGAAATAGTTTATGTAGAGGGGGAAGTTAGTAAAGTAGTTTATCATAATTCCGGACATCTTTATTTTACCTTAAAAGATGAAAGTTCATCTATAAGCTGTGCTATGTGGAGAAGCAATCTTGCAAAAATGAAATTTAAGCTGCGTGAGGGTGAAAAAGTTTTGGTTTACGGGGCTGTAAATGTCTACACTCCAAGAGGTGAATACAAGCTTATCGCCCAGACCATTACCCCAAGCGGAATAGGTGCATTGCAAAAAGCTTATGAGCAGTTAAAAGAAGAGCTTTCAAAACTTGGATATTTTGATGAAAAAAATAAAAAACCTCTTCCAAAATTCCCTAAAAGAATTGCAATTATAACTTCAAGAACGGCAGCAGCCTTGCAGGATATGTTAAGAATTGCAAAAAAAAGATGGCTTTTAGCTGAATTTTATTTATTTAATGCGTTAGTGCAAGGGGAAAATGCTGCCGATGATATTGCTTTAAAGATAAAGTTGGCTGATGAATATGTTTTTGAAGATGGAAAAGGTTTTGATTTAATAATTGTAGGACGCGGAGGCGGAAGCAAAGAGGATTTGTGGGCTTTTAATGAAAGGGTAGTAGCGGATGCAATATATCAGGCAAAAACTCCAATAATTTCTGCGGTAGGCCATGAAATAGATTATTTAATAAGTGATTTTGTAGCGGACAGACGTGCTGCCACCCCGTCAAATGCAATGGAAATCGCCCTGCCTGATAAAAATGAAATACTTTTGACCATCGATGATATGATTGAAAACTTTAGATTTAAATTCTTAAACATACTTCAAAAAAAAGAAAAAAATTTAATCCATTTAAAAGAACTTTTTGTTTCGCATTCCCCTGTTAAAAAACTTGATATGAAACTTGATGAAATTAACGTTTTAAAAAAGAATTTTTATATTTTAATGGACGGAATCTTAAGAAAAAAAGAAAATGATTTTACAAATATTAAAAAAAGTATAGAACTCGCCTCTCCTCTTAGAAAAATTGAAGAATATGAAAAAGAGATAGATTTATTAAAAAATCAATTTACAAGAAAAATAAATGAAATAATTTATTTTAAGGAAAAAGAGCTCAATTCTTTAAAAGAGGCATTTAAAAGAATGAATCCA